>DMWH01000104.1:4170-4444 GCA_003483345.1 Clostridiales bacterium
GTGCTTATATTTTGTTCTCTGACATCTTCGCTGTCAATCCATTTAATTTTGATATTCGCTCCTGTACTGAATCCTGCGTGATTAAGACTCTCAATAATCGATAAGTAAGCATCGTGCAGCTTGACATACTTACCTACGATGGCAATAGTGGCTGTTGATTTTCGCTGCCTGATTTTTACTATCAAATCCTTCCATTCTGTCAAGTCGCACTTTTTTGTTTCGAGTGATAATTCACGGCATACAATTTCATCAAGACCGTTTTCGGAAAGCATTA
>DMWH01000027.1:0-1541 GCA_003483345.1 Clostridiales bacterium
GTTCCGGTAATGGTTTGTCCAGGTTTTACCGATGAAATTTCCACATCAAAAAACTTCGTAACTTCTGAGCTTTCCGATGAATCTATATATACCGTTCTTTTATCATTGTCCCATTCTATCTTCACACCCAAGGCATTGCTTATTAAACGTATGGGAACAAAGGTACGGTCTCCGGTTATTTGAGGAGTCACATCAATAATTGTATAAGAAGTTTCATTGTCATTTGTATATTCAACTAAGTAGCTGTCAATTCTAAGAAGTATGTGTATATCTTCTTTAGATATATGGACTGCCCTGTTATCATTATCCCATTCAACGACAGAATCCAATTCTTCAGCAATAACCCTTATGGGCACCAATGTCCTGTCATTGCTTATATAAGGATCCACATCGGGTTTTATTCTCTTGCCATCTATTACTATTTTAATTAAATCTTCAGCATAAGCGTCGGGTGCCGAATATTGAACCAAAGCAATCAATATTAACAACAGAATAAGAATTGGCCATTTAATATATTTAATTCTCATCGCCCACCTCTTTATTTCTTTTTTTACATTATACCATGAAAACCGACATAATAAACATTAACATTATATTACAATATCTCCTATAGAGTTTGTCCCTTCTGTCAAAAAAATATTGTTAGGGCGAAGTTACTTCCAACAGAGACACTCCTACCCACAATTTTAAAATATCAGACAGCACAAGTTTATTAACGGTTAGTTGATATTCTGTATCGTCAAATCTTAATATTCTTTTATCTATAACCTGCACAAGTATATCTGCATCCAAACTTTTGATTTCCTTGCCCAAGGATGAAACATATTTTTCTTTAATTGCTTTTTCAATTTCAATATTGTCTATCAGGTCTATTTGTTCCTTGCTTAAACCGGTAAATTCCAATATGACGGAAATATCCTTCAGCACTATATTTGCATTGTTGATTGAACTTTCAAGCTTTTCCAGTTTCTCATCTTTGTCTTGAATGGTATGCTCCAAATATGCTATCTTTTCATAAAGCTCTTCCATTCTATGGCTGACTAATATACTTATACCCAAAGAGCCTATAACTGTTCCCCAAAGCAGTCCCGTTATAAAGCAAATAAAATATTTATATCCTGCAGTGTTTTTTACATTTCCTTTAACCCTCATCATTTCCCCCATATATTGCCGCATCTTTGAAGAAGCCTGATAAATTCATAACCCATATTTGCGCCGGTTAATGAAATCACTATATAAAATACTTGTTTTAACAATGTTTTTATTTCTCCTTCAAACAGCCCTTTTTCAATTACCAAGAAAGATGAAAAGGTCCCACCCAGGGATGCCGCTATAGCCCATAATTTGATTGAACCTGCAACATCTGTCATCACCTTTAAAGGGGGTGTGCCTGTCATAAGAGCTCCCAACCCGGAAAACAAGCTTGCTCCTATAACGACTCCAAATGCAATTAAAAAGTTATGCACTATACTTGAATAAAAAGAAGACATTTTATCACCATACTCTCTTTTTATAATATGAGTGAAAAATGTCTTTATGAT
>DMWH01000027.1:1578-3356 GCA_003483345.1 Clostridiales bacterium
GCTTCTCTTGATGCCATGCCGTAACCGACAGCTTTTTGAGCATCCGTCACAGCCTTAGGCATAAAATTACCGTTACTGTCACCTTTTATTATTCCCAGTTTAGCCATAAATTTGGTTCCTTCCACTGCCCATGATGAAATATCAGCTTGGTCAGGAAAGTCCTTAACACCTTCAATACTAAAGTCACCTTCAGGCTCTATTGCTTTTATTGTTCTAAAAAGCATGGTTGCGCATTGTTCTCGATTAATTAATTCATTTGGTGAAAATGTAGTTGCTGATGTTCCTTGAGTAATTCCTATAGAAAATGCTTTTACAATCTGCGGATTGGTCGTATCGGTAAATGGATTTTCAGATACGCTTGCCACTGTCTTGTCAGTAGTTTTTTCGTAAAGCAAGAGAGCCAGCTCTGCAAATTCTTCACGGGTTATTGATTTTGTCAAATCTTTTCCCTTCAATATGTCAGGAATAAGTCCTGCTTCATTGGCTTTTTCCAATTCAACTACTGCCCAATCGCTGGCATCGTCATAAAATGCCGGGTTACCTATTGTAACTATGTTTGAGTACTCTGAATAAATATCTTTGTCAATCCAATCGCCCTGATAGCCCCAAAGTGCATTGAATCGAGCACGGAACTGATAAACTTCGTTTTTGATATCAACGGTATCAAAATCTCCTTCATCAAATGGTTCATATTCATAAGCACCAAGTTCAAGATAATCAGAAACAGCCATTGAAGTATTCCAGTATAANNNTACCGTCATAATAATCAGGATTATCTACCAAATTAGAATTAATTGTTTTTACACTTTCGGGAACGGTAAGCTTTAATTCAAAATAAGGAATACCGTCATCCCTAATTTTTAATTCGCCTGTAAGATTTTTTGGTGCTTCCAAAGAAAAAGGCTCGCTTGCCAATGCTGTCAATGGAAATAATGTCAATAAAAGTGCCAGAGTCAAAAAGACAGATAAAAATTTTTTCATTGTAACCCCCTTATAATTATAATATTTATATCAATTATATTGGAATCAACAATTATTTCAATCACCCTGAGGGTGATTTTTCCTATTAATTATCCCTGTTCTTTTATTAAACCCAATCTGTATGCATCTAAAAGCATTTCCAAATCTTTTATCTGGGCTTTCATAACTTCTCCCGCATCGGTATCCTTTACTCTTTTTCTTTCCAATTCTTTTTCCAAAACCATGGTAGTCGAACGAATATCCTTTTCTTCTTCTATGGCTTTTTGCGTTGATTCAAAGGGGTCATGAGATACCAAGAGCAGTCCGTAGGAATTATATATGAGAGTGTATCCGGCAATACCTGTAGTACTTTGATATGCTCTTGAAAAGCCCCCGTCTATAACTATTAATTTTCCGTTTGCCTTTATAGGACTTTCTCCGCTTTTGCTTTTAACAGGCACATGACCGTTAATAATGTGAGAGCATTCCGGATTCAAGCCGAATTCCTCGAAAATTCTTCTGCACATTTCTTCACTGTCTTCTAATTTAAAATACGGACTTTTAGTTTCTTTATGTGTTTTCTTATCATCTATGAAATATCTTTCGAAGGTAGTCATTCTATCTTTTCCGAACAAGGGAGAATCAGGACCGGTCCACAAATACCATGTAATATCCATACCGTATTGTTTAGCTTCCGGATTGGTTTTATGAAAATATCCTTCTCTGACTAATATTTCAAGTCTGTCAAAGTATTCTTTTCCGCTGTATGCCTTCCCTGTACGGCCTACCGTTACCTTTTTAAAGGTACCGTCTTCATT
>DMWH01000020.1 GCA_003483345.1 Clostridiales bacterium
CAATTTTTCAAAGAACGTTTTTTTTGTATTTTTTCTCAACTAAAACTGAAGGAAAACCTATCGTCGTCTTACAAAATAATAAAAGCCGCGTGAGGTTTTTCAGCAGACCCTAAGTAGTTTCATGGATTAATTGCTTTAAAGAAAGGATCAACGCAAGCTTTGATGGCTCTGTGATCTTCTCTTTATGAGGATATTCATAGATTGGACGGTCAAAGATATTCATAACTATGTAATGAAGAATCCAGGACAATTATAAACTATTACATAGAATTCCTCTTAGATTCGTATTCATCAATAAAATGTTTTAGTCTTAATTTTATTATATTCATATCCGCATAATAAGTTGAATTAATTGGTTTATTATATAACTGCACGGCCAGTTTATACGCCTCCTCTTTTTCCCCAACTTTAATTAAAAATACAAACAACTCATATGTTGGATTAAATTGACCGTTAGAAAGTGCAATTGCTTTATTTAGGCACATTTCTGCTTTTTCTAATTCATTCATTTTTTTATGTAAATTACTCATAAACAACGATAAACTTATGCTCGTGTGATATTTTTCTGCTTTTTCCAAAAGACACATTGCGTTAGGAATATCTCCTATTTGGAAATAATAATTAGCATATGAAAAAAGAAAGAGACCATTACCATTTAATTGTGAGTAAGATTTGAAAAAGGGATCTTCTCGAATAATTTCAGTTGTATGATTAACCTCTTTTATCGCTTTTTCCCACTGATAGAAAACATGACAGTTTTTGCAAATCATACAACATATTGCTAATGCTAAACCAAACATTTTGACAGCTTTAATGATCCTTATCTTAAAAATGGTTTTAGAATAAACAGAAGTGACAATAATTGCAGAAATTAAAACCATAATAATGTTAATAGGGGCTATTTTCATAGGAAAATATGATAAGGATATTACGATAAAAGATATAACAGGATAAATTAAGTGTGTTTTATTTCGGTAAGCATATTTGAGAATAAGTCCGATAAACAAAATATATAGTATAAGTCCAATTATCCCTATGGAAAGTCCAATATTAAGAAATTCATTAAAAGGGGAATATACTACTTGATCTATATTAAAACAAGACGGAAGGTTGGGATTTTTGGCGATAAAATCAATTTGAGCTTCAGGAAATTTTTTCTGAAAAACATATAAACCATAGCCCAGTGGATTTGAGATAAACATGCGCAGCGCAACAATCCATAAAAAAATTCTTCCCCAAAAAGAATCCGGATGCCACCATATCAATACAAATAATCCTATTAAGCAAATCGATACCCCTAACCATAAAATCTTTTTAGAAAGAGCCTTTTCGAAAAACAAAAAGCATATTAGCGTGACGGCTGTTGATAAAAGGGCTGTTCTCGCTTGAATAACAATGAACAGAACTACACATGTCACTATCAGAATAATATTCGTGATTTTCTTTTTTTGTTTTGTGTAACATATAGGCAACAATATAGATAAATAAGAAGCTAATTTATCCGGATTACCGAAAGTACTTCTCGCAGGAAAAAAATCATGAAAATTGGGCAAGATATTTAGAATTTGAAAGATGGTAATAAAAAAATGAGCACCAATTACAAATGGAACAACCTTAGTAAGTATTTTAATATAATCAGAATTATTATCTTGCAAATAAATACGAAAGAAATAATATGTAGATACGTATATATATGGTAAAGTGAAATCAAGATTGTTTTTAGTATTTATGAAAAATAATGAATATACAATCATCAAAACAAATAATAAAACATCTACAAATTTCAGGTCGAAATCAATTTTCTTCCATGATTTTTTTTGTAAAAAAACGAGTATTAATTGACAAAAAACAACTATACTCAAAGCAAATTCTTTGACATAAGAATTATTATTTAGGTTACCAGATGAAAAGACGAAGGATATCAGTAGCGGCAACGAGAAAAAAAAATATTGAACAATAATATTCATAATAGTATTAAAAATAGACGCATTAAAGAAAATTCAATGCGTCTATAAAAAAATTAGTAATGCTAGTCTTGGTTGATTTTTTTTCTTTTTCGTTCTTTATAAAATTGCAATGCTGACATAACTATAAAAAATATCAAAGATCCAATTAGATAATACAATAAATCGTGTTCTCTTCCAATTATCTTATCAATTATTAAAGATATTGCTGAGTAGAGAATCGAACCTAAAAAGGCGAGTCCAAATATACGTAAAGTCTTCATAATTATTGTGGTTATATTAATAGTCATCCGAATCCTCAAGCCATTCGGTAATGCACTGTTCAATTGAGCCGTAGCATCCAGCTGCAATAGCACCAGAAACAGCACCAGAAAGAGCTCCAACTCCCGCTGCTGAAGCCCCTGCTATTGCCCCTGCTATAGCCCCTGCTGCTGCAGAACTTGCATCTGTTTCTACAATATCTTCTCCATCTTCCTCCCACCAATCTTCTACTGCATCACCAATCTCATCCCAAGTTTCACCAACATTTTCCCATACATCATCCCACCAGCTTCTTGTTGTAACCAGTTTTCCTTTAATCAAATTCTTATTTTTTAAGTTGATTGCATTTAATTCTTCATCTGAATAAATCGGCAACAATTCTGGACAATTTAAAGCGATTTGCCATTTCTGATGATTCTCTTTCCAATATATCATAGAAGCAAATGCAGTGCTCGCTCCGGCATAAAACCCGATAAGTTCTACTTCATTTAGAGTAGACTTAGCTTGAACCACTATTTCTTCGATCTTTTTCTTGTATTTTGTAGCCTTCCAATTTACTGCCTGACCTGTTGTTGCATATAACATCTCTAGCAACCGCTGAAGTTCCGGACTATATTCGTATTCTTTTATACCGGATCTTGTAAGTGGTTGCATTTCGGATTTACATCTGGAAATAAGCTCTTTACAAAATACCTCATTCATTCCAAAATAATTATTATTTTTTGTAAAATCCATCACTGCATGAGCTCCGATTTGTTTAATCTCATCCATTGTGAATATTTGGTTTTCCTCGCTTCGAGTATTGTTAATATATTCTCCTTTTAAAGACTGAAAGGCATACTCCAAACCTAAGTTGTGTTGTTTTCCTATCTCTGAATATTCTTCTGGAATATTAGAAAACTTTATCTCAGTATCGGTAACTTTTTCTAAATTGGATATTTCATTTGAACACCCGTTGTTAAAGACAATTATCCCCAAAAACAATAGTGGGAAAATATTTTTTTTCATAATATTTAAATTTTTGATTAATGTTTTATTTATGTTTGCACGATGTTAATATTGTATTATTATTTGTATTTCTATTTGATTTATGTACAGCTTAATAAGCAATATACCAGTTACTCATTCTGCATTAAGGAGGATGAGATGAAACGTTTAACCTGAAAAATTTATTTATTTTCATGTTTATTTAATCATCAACAAAACAATAATTTTTTTATTAATATTATACATTTGATAACCTTTATCTTGTTAATTATCTTTTAAAGAGGACCTAAAAATCAATATAAACAGAACCTACAACAGAATATAATATGACGAGAAAAAAAGTAGAATATTTGAGGTTTCTGCATTTACCACCACACCTGTCGTCCATCCTCATAAGTAAAAATTCTCTCCTCACGACCTTTTGTATGATTATGCAGCCAAAAAAGTGCATTTGACGGAGCAGTATATACCAATGAATCACAGGTAGGAATCTGTTTGCCCAGCGATTTCCAGCCATAGTCATAATAAAACAACTCGTATTCGTCACCTGCCACTACCATATTCATATCGTGGCGCATGCAAAATTCGGCAGATAACACTTTTTCTTTGTTACCCTCACCTAAGTCAAGTCCAAACCAGTAATGCTCCAAACGGGAACCGCCGTGAGTGGTATAATCTCCATCCGTGGCTTTTAATACATTCTCCAATTCAATATCTTCATAAATTAATTTCCCTTTTAATTTGTTTTGTGTATCTATTCCATAAAAAGCCATTTCGGCGATGTCAGGTCGTGCATCTTTTCGTACCTGGACACGAATATAGCGATAAGCTTTTCTCGGACTAAATTTTACACTTGTGATACCGTCGGGTATTTCCTTAACTATATTGAGCAATTCGGCGTTTTCGAAACCGGGATTATCAGAAGCCTCGAAACGGGCGTTTATCATTTTACTCCAACGACTAAGCCAATGTGCATACAAGACATATTTGCGCCTTAGTATCATGGTTTGAAGATGCAATGAATCTGGATTCAACATCTGCCGTTCGTTTTTTTTCGACAAAATAAAAGGATTGGAGAGCGGTACCATATTTTTGTTTTCATCATAATAAACAAGTAAATACACAATTTCTCCACCTAT
>DMWH01000030.1:0-604 GCA_003483345.1 Clostridiales bacterium
GCAGCTACCAGGTCAAACTGAAATAATGCAATCAGTCCCCAATTTATTGCTCCAATAATTACTAAAAACAATGCAAATTTATCCAATGATTATTATCCTCCTCATTTATGAATATAAAATTATTATTTCAAAATTTTTCTATATTATGCATATTTTCAAAAAATTCAATAAGACAATAATCATTAACATAAATATTTCAAATGAATATAATAAATTATCGTAATATTCGTAATTAGGAGGTAAATATGGAGTGTAATAAACCTGATAATATTGTAGAAGCAAAAGCTGATGTAAACACACAAGGCGACTGCGTACGCGGCGATAGGGGAAGGAGAGACTGTATAAGAAGAGACAGAGACCGTGTTATGGGAACAGGCGGAATTGATTCATCATTGTTGTTTTTCTTTTTGTTATTAGTTATTATTGTGGATCAGAGCGATTGTGATATTGAATTTGATACTTTATTGTGGTTCTTCCTTGTATTGGTTGCAATATTCTGTAAATGTGACTAATCCGAAGTTAAATTAAAGTCAAAGAAATGGGGTTAGGTCATAATAGGAATAAAAAAGACCTGCCTGATAATTCAGGCAGGATTACTTTTTTT
>DMWH01000030.1:646-6938 GCA_003483345.1 Clostridiales bacterium
AAGTTATCATCTTCCGTTTGTTTCGCCGAAACAATTTTATATTTAAAGCCTGCTCATCCCACCGGGTATTTCATCAAAGTTATGGGCATATTTTTTTCCTTCATGAGCAAGAGCTTTTCTTTTGCACTGTCGGTTATTTCTATATTCATAAATCCTCCTCGCTTTTTGCTTAATCTTATATGATTAAAAAAAATAATCAGTGATTTAATCACACATAATTTTGAGACTTTATCTGCCAAAAAAGTATATATATCAATACAGCCGATTTCCTAATGGTTAAGAAGCAGATTTTTTATTTCTTCTTTATTATTTGCATAATTCTTTACAATTAATCTGTCAATAATATTAACAGGTCTGTCTTTTAAAGTGTAAATAATATGAGATAAATCAACGGCTTCTTCAACATCGTGGGTTATAAAGATTACCGTTCTTTGGCTGAGGTTCCACATTTTTAAAAATAAAGAGCTCATTTCGCCTTTTAATTTATTGTCAAGACCTTTAAACGGTTCATCCAGTATAAGTATATGAGAAGGATAGGCAAAAGCTCTTGCCAGAGATACCCTTTGCGCCATTCCGCCGCTTAATGCATCTATTTTATAATTTCTGTATTCGCTTAATTCAACCATTTCCAAATAACTGTTTATAATTTCCGCCCTTTTGTCAGGTTTATAAACATCCTTTAATACAAAATCAATATTTTCATATACATTGTACCATTTAAGAAGACGCGGCTCCTGAAAAACATAAGAAAACAATGAATTGTCAATACCGACAACACGACCCTCATCAACAGGTACAATTCCTGCCACAATATTTGCAATTGTAGTTTTTCCTACACCTGAAGGACCAAACAAGCATGTTATTTTATTTTTTTCAAAATCAATGTTAAAATCTTTCAATAATATAAGGTTATCATACTTTTTAGAAATATTAATTAATTTAATCATATTTATCTCCGAATTTGAAAATGGTTTTAAGCAGGCTTTCAAACAGAAAACTTAGTGAAACTATAATAATTGTCCAGGCAAACAAGTCGGGAATTTCAAGATATACCTTTGAATCGTACAAAAATCTACCTATGGAGTATTTGGGAAGACTTAGAACTTCTGCTGCGGAAGTAACTTTCCAGCCTATTCCGAGTGCAGAAATCATCCCTGCCTTAATATAAGGGAGAGAAGAATAAAAATATACTGAACTTATTATCCTCGACTTTTTTATTTTATAAACTTCGCACATTTGAAGAAGCTTAACATCAGTTGATAGGATACCTGAAACCGTATTAGTCCAAATTATAGGGAAGCACATTAAGAATGCAACAAAAATGGGAACATTGGTATCCTTGAACCACATAATTGCAATAATTATAATACTCATTACGGGGATTGTTCGAATAATTACTATCAAAGGGTTAAGCAAATTGTAGACAGCCTTATGAATGCCGCTTATAATTCCCAAAAATATGCCAAAGACGCAGGATAAAAAAAATCCGGTCAATGTCCTGTAAGTGCTGTAATAGACAGTAATGTAAGTATCCTTTGAAATCAACAAATTCATGAGAGAAGAAAACGCTGCATGAGGAGAAGGGAGATATATCTCCTGAGCTATTATCAGCGATAGTATCTCCCAAACGAAAATCCAAAAAAGTATAATCAATAATTTGTTCTTATTCCTTAAAATAGAATTCATCATCAGGCATGCTTCCTCCTACCGAAGCAGGGTTTGAATCAAATAATATTTGATAAAAATTATTTAAGCTTTCTTTTGCTTCGGCAGCCTTTCTAAATGTTATGCCGCAGTAAGGAAGAGCTTTTTCAACCAATACGGCATCAGGCATAATTTCATGTTTTGCGGTTAATACAGATGCTTCCTTTTGATTCTCCAATACCCAGTTAACCGAGTTTTCATATTGTTTCAGGAATTCATCTACAAATTCCGGATTATTTTCTGCAAACTCTTTGTTTATTATAATACATCCCGTAAATAATTCGCTTTTTCCGCCCGTTGCATCATTCCATGCTTCATTTAAATCTATAAGCATTTTAACGTTGGGATTTTTAAGCGTAGTTTGAGTTACAAAAGGCTGAGGCAAAAGCGCAACCCTTGTATCTTCTGCTATAACGGACTGTGCAAGAGTTGCATGGTCAAGTGCATAATTTAACTCTGTTTTACCTTCAAGACCTGCCTGCTTTAAAATATAATTCATGGCAAAATCAGGAGTTGAACCTTTTGCACTCATTCCAAGCGTCTTGCCTTCCAATTGCGAAACGGAGCTTATATCCTCGGTTCCTACTATATATAGATTTCCAATCGTATTTACGGCTAACAACTGAACCTTTCCCTGAGTTTTATTGTATAAAACCGATGCTAAATTTATGGGAACAGATGATATTTGTATATCGCCGTTTATAATTTTACCCGTAAGTGAATCAGGTGCTGATTCCTGGATATATTCTACATTGTATTTATCGCTTTTAAGTGCCTTTTCATCAATCATTTTAATCATACCTATTGATGTGGGACCTTTAAGCCCTGCAATAGTAACATTTACCGGTTCAACAGCTGCCGGTTCTTCAGGCATGGGTGTTTCTTCTGCATTTTCATCGGGTGCCGGTGTCTCTGCAGGTCCATTGTTGCAGCCTGCCGTAAAAATTAACACAAAAATTACCACCAACAAAAAAATAATTTTTTTCATATTACCTCCTAATGTTTTTGGACAAAGCACTCTTGACGCTGAGTCCTTTTATTTTGCCTAATTTTCCGCTAAGAGCTCCTATATCATCGTTAGTGCCGTCAACTATAATGGAGATAACATTAAGACCTTTCTCCCTGTAAGGTATGCCCATTCTGCCTATAATAATATGAGAATACTCATGCAGGAGACGGTTCACTTCTGCAATTTGGGATGTATCTTCAATTACAATGCCTATAACTCCGATTCTTTTATCCATATGCACCTCAATAAAAAATTCCTTGCACAACAAGGAATAATAATTAATACTATAAGTGTATTCCTTGCTCTTAGAAGATCCTTAAGCTTAGATTATGTTATTATTTTAACATATAATAATAATTATTTCAACATTATTATTGTTAAGATTATTTAATCAATTCAATTAGTTCTTCCTTTGAAATATTGAAATATTGTACAAAACTTGACAAATAAAAATCAGAAGGTATTTCTTCTCCCGTTTCATAAAGTTTTATTCTTTCTTTTGGTACATTCAATGCGTTTGCAAGTTCTTGTTTTGTTAAATTGTTTTCTTTTCTGATTTGCCTTAATCTTTCGCCTAACATATTATACCCCTCTCAATATTGAGCTTAATTAATTATAACATATACTTTAGAAAGGTAAAGTTAATAATTTAGTTTGTTACGTCTTCTTGTCACCCTTTTAAATAAATGATATAATTTAAAAAAACGAAGAGGTGCACTATGATTTCTACAAGGTGGTTTCAGGGTAAAAGTAACTTAAGCGATGTTCTGAGTATCAGGAAAGAAGTATTTGCTGAAGAAAACAGAGAAGAAAATATTACGGATTTTTATGATGAATTTGCTTTTAATGCTGTTTTGTATGAAGATGATGTACCTGCCGTAACAGCAAGACTGTCATTTAAAGAAGGCAAATACTTTATTGATAAGTTATGTATAAAAAAACAATTTACAGGATTAAGATATGAGGATTTGCTGGTAAGGCTGCTTGTTAGAAAAGCAGTTACAATAGGAGCAGAAAAAACTTATATCGAAGCAGATGAAAGTATAGAGAAGATATTAGAAAATATAGGATTCACAAAAGTACCGAATAATAAAACATTGATGGTTAAAGAAGGGGATGTGGGCGGACATTGCTGTGGTGATTGTCCAGAAAAATAATCAATAAATGATCCAAACCGGGTATCATTATAATAATAGAAATATCTTGGTGAATACCTACCCAAAAAAATATAGACAAAGATAACAGGTTGTTATATAATTACTGAAGTATAGGGTACACCTTCTTAAGCGATAGCCTTTGAGAAAGGATGTTCCATACTTAGGACTAACCAAAAGTCACAATTTTAGACTCATTGGTCAAGTGGTTAAGACGCCACCCTCTCACGGTGGAAACAGGGGTTCGACTCCCCTATGGGTTATTAAAGAAAGATGACAAGGGGACGGGGGTAATGTCATAATGACAACAACTCCGTCCCTTTAAAAAAATGTCCCGTACAAGGAGGTTTGAGATGGATTATAAAAAATTAGCAGAATTGTTATTTCCAAATATAACAAAGACTATTGAATATTATGAAAATGAAGTATATCCTAAGAGAAAATTGCCTGAAGGAGCCAAAGTAACAAGATTAGCACCAAGTCCAACAGGTTTTATTCATTTGGGTAATCTTTACGGAGCATTTGTGGATGAACGTTTGGCACATCAAAGCGGTGGTGTTTTTTTGCTTAGAATCGAAGATACAGATGAAAAACGAAAAGTTGAAGGCTCTGTTGAAACAATAATAACATCCCTTGAATACTTTGACTTGAAATTTGATGAGGGCGCAGGAATAGAAGGGGAAACAGGAGATTACGGACCATATTTTCAAAGCAACAGAGCAGAAATATATCAGTGCTGTGCTAAACACTTGGTTGAAATAGGGAGGGCTTACCCTTGTTTTTGCACCGAAGGGGAATTGGAAGAATTAAGGAAAGAGCAAGCAAAAGAAAATGTAAATACAGGATATTACGGTAAGTGGGCGAGAGACAGAAATTTATCATTAGAAGAAGTTCAGCAGCATTTAAACAACAATGAAGAATTTGTTATTAGATTTCGCTCTGAAGGAACAGAAGAAGGGAAATTTGAAATAGTCGATGCCATAAGAGGACGTTTAATAATGCCTGAAAATTATCAGGATATTGTAATTCTGAAAACGAACGGTATACCTACATATCATTTTGCTCACGTGGTAGATGACCATTTAATGGGCATAACTCATGTTGTAAGGGGAGAAGAATGGCTGTCCACACTTCCTATCCATTATGAAATATTTAAAACAATAGGTTGGGAAACACCTGTATATTGCCATACGGCGCATTTAATGAAAATGGATAATGGAGCCAAAAGAAAGCTTTCAAAGAGGAAGGACCCTGAATTAGGGTTGGGATATTACAGGGAATTGGGTTATCATCCGAAAGCTGTAAGAGAATACCTTCTTACCATTTTAAATTCAAACTTTGAAGAGTGGAGAATGAAAAATCCCGAAAACCCGATTGATGATTTTCAATTCACTTTGGGAAAAATGAGCAATTCAGGAGCATTATTTGATTTAGACAAGTTAAATAACATTTGCAAGGATGTTTTATTAAAAATTCCTGCAGCTGAAATATATGAATTTTTGCTTAACTGGGCAAATGAGTACAAAAAAGAAGCCTATGAACTTTTGAAATCAAATAAAGATGAAGTTATAAAGCTCTTGTCTGTCGGAAGAGATGGAAACAATCCTCGTAAGGATTTGATGTATTGTGAGCAAATACTGGATTTCATAAGTTATTACTTTGATGAATATTTTAAAATTGTTGATAGTTATCCTGAAAATATAGATAGTGAAGAAGCTAAAAAACTTCTTAAAGCTTACTTAAGTACCTACGACCACGGTGACGATCAAAGCCAGTGGTTTGAAAAGATAAGAGTAATTGCATCTGAAAACGGATATGCTGCAAAGCCAAAGGATTACAAGAAAAACCCGGATATGTACAAAGGACATGTGGGAGATGTAAGTACCGCTATAAGAATTGCAATCATAGGCCGCGCATCATCACCGGACTTATGGGAATTGCAGCAGATAATGGGAGAAGAAAAGGTTAGAAGAAGAATTGAAAATGCAATAAACAGTTAAGGGACAGTGGGGACGTACACTACTGTCCCGCTGTTATAGTTTAGGGTTTGAGTTGAAATACTCAAACCCTTTTGATTTTGTTATTTGATTGTAGTGAATGGGACAGTTAGTGTACGTCCCCAGCGTCACCAAATTATTCTGTATAAATTGGNNCAGGGAAAACAACATAACATTTATGGCGGTTAATTGAGTCCAACCATTTGATATCAATATTTGTCTTAGAGAATCAATACTTTCAAAATCTGTCAAAGTACCTGTCGACATATATGCCATCAATAGAACCGGAATTACTATTTCATTTGCAGGAAAACCGGCTATAAAAGCAATAAGTATGAATCCGTCAAGTCCTATTGCTCTTCCTAAGGGTTCAAAAAAATTAGCCATATGAATCAGAATGCTTAACTCACCCACATAAATATTTGCTA
>DMWH01000125.1:0-335 GCA_003483345.1 Clostridiales bacterium
ACAAAACAGAAAAACCTGTCATCTTCAAGATATTTTTTAAAGACCTTTTCAAATTTTTCATAATCAAATTTTGTATTTTCCATATCACAAATTAAATCATAAATATTTTTAATATCAGTCAGTTTTGCCATTCTTACAGTCATTTTTTACCCTCCTTTATTCCTCCCGACCACTCGTCGAGCTCATATGCTCACTCCTCATACTTTCTTGGCCATTGGGGTAACACCACAGACAACAGCAGTACTATAGAGAACACGAATGCCGCACCCCCAAGCCATACAGACACTCATGGGAGTGTCAACCGTCAGCGCTCTTCTATTTGCCACATCCGCATA
>DMWH01000125.1:365-9166 GCA_003483345.1 Clostridiales bacterium
GCCTTAAATTCGTCAAGCGGCGTATGAGCACGCAAATTTCGCTTAATCTGCAGACTGCCGGAAAACAGCATGATGAGCAAGCTAATTATTATGAATGTAAGGATAAACCATGATTTTTTCATACTTAAACCTCAAATCATTTTTTGAGCATATATATTGTGCCGCAATCTATTCCGACAATTCAACCTACCACGCATCAATTTCAGCCACTCAACCTGCTGGAGTTACCGATTTAGATGTGGTCGATTTGTTCCCTCAAACGCAAAAACACACTTTAGGACGAAAAGTCAATTTAAATGTAGTCTTAAAACCCAATAATATCAAGGCTTTTCACGTGACATCAATACTACCGTCTCAACATGGACGGACCATGGGAATTGGTCTACAGGCTGTGCTTTTGTTAGTTTGTATCCGCCATATTCCAACAATTTGACATCCCTTGCCAATGTTGATGGATTGCAGGAAACATATACAACTCTTTTTGGCGACATGTTGATTATAGTGTCGATTACTTCTTTTTCACAGCCTTTTCTTGGAGGGTCTACAATTATTATATCTGCTTTTATATTTTGCTTATATAGCCTAGGGAGTATTTCTTCTGCTTTTCCTGCATAAAATTCCACATTTGATATATTGTTTTTCTTGGCATTTGCTCTTGCGTTTAAAATTGACTGCTCAACAACTTCAACTCCATATACATATTTTGCTTTTTTTGCAGCCATTAAAGATATGGTTCCGATGCCGCAATAAATATCAAAACAAATACTGTCTTTATCAATATCTGCATATTCAATTGCTGTTTGATAGAGCTTTTCCGTCTGAACGGGATTAATTTGAAAAAATGTTTCGGGTGATATGGTGAAAATTAAATCGTCAATAGTATCAATTATTGTACCTGACCCGTACAAAGTAATATTTTTTCTCCCCATTATTAAATTTGTGTTTTTATTGTTAATGTTTTGAATTATTGTTTTAATGTTTGATATAAGAGATAATTCACTAACCAGTAGCTCTTTGTTTTTAAAGTTTTCGGTCCTTGTAACTATAATGAGCATTATTTCATTTTTTCGATTATTTCTGATTATAGTGTTTCTTATAATTCCTTTTTTTGTTTTTTTATCATAAGCTTCAATGTTGTACTTTTCCATCAAGCTTTTAAAAGCTTTTACTGCTTCATCGGCAGCTTTGCTTTGTATTAAGCAGCCGTCAATATCAACGGTATTATATG
Source organism: Clostridiales bacterium (assembly GCA_003483345.1). Lineage (GTDB taxonomy): Bacteria > Bacillota > Clostridia > Tissierellales > Sedimentibacteraceae > Sedimentibacter. The sequence continues at coordinate 1,594 of DMWH01000125.1, forward strand.
TACCTTGTTCATAGGGACCTATATGAATTTCGCCCTCTATTTTTGCAACCGAGAATGCTGTTTTATTTCTGTATCTAAATGGCTCCTTCATGCCAATGGTATTAGTTACAGCCTCTTCATCAAAATTTACCAGAGCCCTTCTAAATTCGTTGATTACTCTGTTTCGTTTGAATTTTAACTGCTCCTTGTAATCCATATGCATGAGCTGACATCCTCCGCATTTTTGAAAATGCGGGCATGATGAATCGATTCTGAATTCCGAAGGCTTAATAATGCTGATTATCTCTGCTAAGGCATAGTTTTTCTTTTTGTCTGTTATTTTTATTTTCACTATATCGCCTGTTATTGCACCGCTTATAAACACGACAAAATTATTTATTTTAGCAATACCTTGGCCTGTGTGATTCATATCGATAATTTCAACTTCTCTGACTAATCCTGTTTCAAGCATAATTTCTCCGGTTACTTTTTGGCATTGACTAATTCGATAGCTTCTTTGCCTGTCATATGGTCGATATCTATTGCAATAATGTGGGACCTTGTGCATTCTGTTACTATCTTATGTTTATCATCTTTCGGCATATTTCCGGAATACTTTTCAACCAAAGCCTGAAAGGCTTCCTTCCACTCTTCGCCTTCCGCAATTCTTGCTTTTCCAAATACAATAACACTTCTAAAGTATGAAGTGAATTCTTCGCTTACTATTGTATCTTTATCTACTACCGCGAAGGATACCTTTGGATGTTTTTTTATAGCATCTATTTTATGCCCGTCCTTTGAAGAGTGAAAATAAATTTTATCGTTGTAATAAACATAATTTACAGGTACTGCATAAGGGTAATCGTCATCTCCTAAGCATGCCATCACCCCGCATGTACCTCTGTCCATTACGGCATTCGTGTCTTCCATTGACAGTAATTGTTTGATTCTTCTCATTTCTCTGAACATTTTTATCCTCCCTGATTTTTATAGAATAAACATCATTGTTGTTGAAAATTCATTTATATCCTTGGCCGTGTATTTAACCGTATAGGGTCCTGTTTGTGAAACTCCGGGAAAATATGATGCTTTTTTTGCTTTGAAATGCTCCCTGTAGTTGATTTCAACTTCAAATTTGTCCGGAATCTCAATCTTGCACGCCGAAGTATGCTTGAGAGCTTTTTTGACTCCTTCCCTTATCAATTCGCAGGATAATTCAGGATTGATACTTATTGAAGCTCCTCCGACTCCCTCTTTAACCGCAAGGGTTTCTATTCCTTTATTAAATTTTTTTGCTGTTTCGCAAAGCATTTTATCCCCGCTTAAGAACACCACCGGTACGCCGTATTTTGCCGCTAAATATGAATTAATAACAAATTCGGAAGCTATTTCACCATTAATCTTTATATAATTGTTGCTTAAGCTCATTGTATGAGACAGCGGATTTCCGTCATAACCTGCCCCTGAATGATAGCCGATAAATATAGCTGCATCAAATGTTTCATCTAACCCCGCGACCATTGATTCGGGCGTATTTGTCCAGCCCCGGCTTATTTTTGCACATTTTGGAATTTTGGTAAAATCTATATTTCTTGCCGAGTCATGTGCATCCTTTATCAATATTTCTTTAACTCCCATTGTTATTGCACCTTCGCATGCAGCTAATGTTTCCTTGGTCATTTGTTCTGCACATAATCTGTGCTCTTGATTCCCAAGATTTGTTTCATTCCATGAGGTTACCCCGGTGATTCCTTCTATATCCACACTTAAAAATACTTTCATTTCTCCCTCCTGTTTTTAATGAGATACTTCAATTCGTTCTGAATTACATGTTCTCATGCCTCTTCAGCAAAGTCATTACATTTTCCACCTGCAGCCTTACCCCTACCTTTAAACATTCTTCATCAATATCAAAGTGCTCTGTATGGATAGGCGATGTTATTCCCTTTGCAGGATTACCGCATCCCAGGTGGAAGAAAGCACCCTTTGCAACATCCATAAAATATGAAAAATCTTCTGCTCCAAGGCTTGGAAATTCTTTAAATTCAACATTTTCTTTTCCCAGAAGCTTTATTGCATTTTCCTTAATAATATCAACCACTTCATTATTATTAATCAAAGCTTTATATCCTTCGCAAAATGTTGTAAGCCCTTCTCCGCCAAAAGCTCTAGCTGTATTTTTTACAATACTTGAAATTCTATCCTTGGTATACTGTCTTGTTTCATCATCTAAGGTTCTCAGTGTACCGGTAATTTTGACTTCGTCGGCAATTATATTATCCTTAACACCGCCTGAAATTCTGCCGAGTGATATTGCTACCGGATTTAAAGGAGAAGTATTTCTGCTTACTATTGACTGCAGTGCAGTTATTACATGTCCTGCCATTACTATAGCATCTATTCCCTTGTCAGGATATGCTGCGTGAGCAGCTTTTCCCTTCAATACTATATTGATGGAATCTGTGGATGCATTGAGCTTGCCGTATTTAAGTTCAACCTTTCCCGCATTTAAATAAGGCTGGACATGGAGTCCCAAAACATAATCAACCTTTGGCTCTTCCATGCAACCTTCACGAATCATTCTTTCTGCACCGCCTATTGTTTCTTCCGCCGGCTGAAAAAATATTTTGACATTCCCGTTAATAGAGTCTTCGGAATCAGCCAATTCCTTAATTATTTTAGCTGTCCCAAGCACTATTGCCGCATGAGCGTCGTGACCGCATGCATGCATCACACCGGGAGTTAAAGAGCGATATGGCACGTCATTTTCTTCATGTATGGGCAGTGCATCAATATCTCCTCTTATTCCAACGGTTTTTCCCTTGTTTTTTCCTCTTATTATCCCTACTACACCTGTTTCTGCACAAGTATAATTTTCTATTCCCCACTTATTCAAGTATTCACGAATTTTCCTCTGTGTTCTGAACTCATATTGGCTAAGTTCCGGATGCATATGAAAGTCCCTGCGTATTTGCACCAATTCATCAAATATTTCATCAATTCTTTTATAAATATCCATATTGACTCCTTAATTTCTTTTTAAAATATACTATTCGGGGACATTCCTCCTACCGGCAGAGACTTTTCCTTATATAGGGAGGTGTGTCTCCATACTCTTATATTACTGATTTGCTGATGTTCCGCTTTCCAAAAATTCTACTTGTTTCAATTCTGCATCTATGTAAACAGTTGTCCCTAAAGCTATTGTAGGCTGAGGAAAATTATGTCCTGCCTTAAAATTATAAATTATAGGTTTGTTATATTTAACTAAGGTGTTTTCCACAACTTCTTCCAGAGTAAGGTCCAACCCTCCTTCGTAGGGTTTCTTTTCTCTTTCGCATTTTATAAAGGTTCCCAGTATTATTCCTGCACACTCATTAAACTTTCCTGCCAATGCCAGTGTTGTAAGCATTCTGTCCAATTTGTAAACAGGCTCTCCTATTTCTTCAATGAAAAGTATTTTTCCCTTTGTGTCAATTTCATATTTTGAGCCTAAGGTAGCAGTTAAAAGCGTCAGATTCCCTCCGGCTAATTTTCCCTTAGCCTTGCCTGTATTTAAACTTTTTAATTCTTCATTGTTTGGATTTTTGTGCAAACCTATGGGAATATCGGTAAAAATATTTTTTACCAGGCTTTCACAGGAATAAACATCAAATTCAACTTTATCATTTTTAACGTTTGCAAATCTTGTAGCAGCCATAGGACCATGAAAAGTAACCATATTGCATATTTGATTAAAAGCTGTATGGAGAGCTGTAATGTCGCTGAATCCTACAAAAATCTTGGGGTTTGATGCTATCGTTTCGTAATCTAACAAATCCAGTATTCGAGTAGCTCCATAACCTCCTCTTAAACAAATTATGCCTTTAATAGTATCATCTTTAAAGGCATCGTTTACATCTTTCGCCCTTTCTTCATCTGATGCAGAAAGGTGTCCGTAATTTGTGTAACAGGTTGGAAACATTACAGGCTCTAATCCTAAGGCCCTAATTTTCTTTTCTCCGTTTTTTACGGATTTCAAATCAGTCGCTGAGGAAGGAGCTATTACTGCAACTTTATCACCGGTTTTTAATGGTTTTGGTTTTATCATTTAAATACCCCCCTGTGTTACTCAGAAGCATGAGCTACATTTTCTTCCTCTGCACTTGCAGATAGCGGTACATCATATAAATCGTATACAACCTTGGTTATTTCCTGACCGTCCGGTATATAGAAAGATAAGGGCGGATTACTGCCTAATATTTTTGGATTGCCCGGCAAAATTTGTGTCGTAAGGTTGTCTGTTGAAAATCCGATTGCATCCTTTGCAAGCCCCAATAATTCCGTTAAAGTGAAATTTGTTTCGACATGAGGATAAACAGCGCTTATTACATTTGGAAGCCTTAGGCTCAGTGATTTTTTAATTGCTGATTTAATAAATTGCTGCTGCATTTCCACTCTTCCCACATCTCCGTTCGGGAAAGAAGGATAGCCCGGGTCCCCTGTTCTGAACCTCAGAAGTTCCATTGCCTTATCGCCGTATATAATTTGCGGTCCCGGTTTTATATCTATATATAGAGGCGGTTTGTCATATATATCCGTATATTTCATATGTATGGGTACATTTACTTCAACACCGCCGATAGCATCTACAGCTGCTCTTACACCGTTATAATTAACGGCAACATATTTGTCTACGGAAATGCCTGTTATTTCTTCCACAGCTTTCAATAAAGCTTTATATCCATCATCTTCGCTGCCGTAGACAGCATTTATTTTTTGCATTTCAGAATATTTTGCATATGCATCTCTTTTATAATAAGTATCTCTCGGTATCGATATTATGTTTGCTTCTTTGGTTTTCCTGTCAAAGCTTCCAAGCATTATCGTGTCTGACCTTGCTCCTTCAAATCCTATCAGCAAAGCATTTATGCGATTACTGTCACGCATTGCTTTTTCCAAGGGTGTTAAATTTTCATCTTCTTCATCGATTGCAATGGGTTCTTCATCCTCCGGCAGTTTTTGAGTTATTCCTTCAGGAGACATGAATTTTGCATACGTAAAAATACCTGTGGTTATCACAGTCGAAAATATTATTAAGGATATGAGAAATACTTTAATAAAATGTTGTTTCATAAAAAAACCGCCTTTCGGTATTATGCAAGTATGTTTTAATTTAATCCGTATAGTGAATAAACTAAATTCTTTATACCTTCTTCATCCGGTATGTAAAAGGATAATCCTTCCAAGGGTGTTTCCATGCCGGGCAATATATGTGTATTAATTTTATCGGTAGAAAATCCGACCAAATCGCCTGCCAAGTACAGCAAATCCGAAACATTAATGTTTGTTTCAATGTGAGAATAAGCTTCTTTTATCACAGCGGGCAGTTGAAAACCCAAAGTTTTTTTAACGGCAGATTTAATAAATTGCTGTTGTGCTTCTATTCTCCCCAAATCCTGGTTGTCATATCCCTTTCTGTATCTTAAAAATTTTAAAGACTGCTCCCCGTTAAGAAGCTGCACACCTTCAGGAATATCTATATATAAGGGAGGATCATCGTAGGGGTCGGTATATTCCATATGAAAGGGGACATTCACCTCAACTCCTCCAATCATATCAACGCATGCAATTACTCCCTCATAATCAATAACCACATACTTTTCAATCGGAATTCCCAACAGTTCCTGAACTCTTAACGCAAGTCCTTCAATCCCTTCATGAGAATATATTGCATTAATTTTTTTTAATTCGGCATTATCATCTGCATTTCTTGGAAGATATGTATCTCTTGGCAATGAAATCAAGTCAGCTGTTTTACTCTCCATATCGTAACTTAGAGCTATTATTGTATCTGTTCTTTGATTTTCCAGTCCTGCCAAAAGAATATTGAATCTTTTCATATTAGACGCAGCTTTTCCTATCGAAGTTCCATAATCAAAGGAACTCGATTCATAGAAAGAAACCTCGCTCTTCTCATCATTTACAAATTTGATTTTCCCTATCACAATATCCTTATCGACCAGAAAAATATACCCTAATGCAGTAACACTCAATATTATGGCAATAAGTAAAAAAGACGCAAAAAATACCTTTAAAAAATGTTTAATCATGTCTCACCTTTATAAAATCATCGCTAAATAATTATAACAAAGTACCGTTTCTTTTTCAATTGGATTGTAAAAATTATTTTGCCACGCACAATTATCACCAACTTTATAACAAACATTAAGGATGATTTTTTTATTTAAGAAATAAATATGTTGCAATTTACAAAAAAAACTGTTACAATAATGATATCTTTTTTAATATCGGAGGATTTTTTTAAATGAAAACAGGTACAGTAAAATGGTTCGATTCCAAAAAGGGTTTTGGATTTATATCCTGTGATGATGGAAAGGATGTTTTTGTACATTTTTCCGCTATAAACTCGGATGGATTCAAGACTTTGGAAGAAGGACAAAAAGTTAACTTTGACATAGTTGATGGTCAAAAAGGACCCCAGGCTAGCAATGTTACTGTAGCATAGTAGTAATTGTTTTTCGAAATAATACATTAATATAGATAAATGCATTACTTATATTAATATAGTATTTGAAGGAGACGTGATAAGAACTACATGTGTAGTTCTTTTTCATTATATTATTTATTTTTAAAAAACATGGAGGAGTTTTAATGAAAACAGGTACAGTAAAATGGTTTGATTCTGCGAAAGGTTTTGGCTTTATCACAAGCGATGAAGGGAATGATGTGTTTGTTCATTTTTCCGCTATAAACGCAGATGGATTCAAGACTTTGGAAGAAGGACAAAAAGTAACCTTTGAAGTGGTTGAAGGAACGAGAGGCCCTCAAGCTGCTAACGTAGAAATCATCTAATGTATACTCTAAAGCACCTATAAAAGAATAGGTGCTTTTTTTTCCGGCTCGCAGGCTCGCTGCACATTATATGTTATAATATCTCCAATGCTATTTTTATCATGTCCGTAAAGCTCTTTTCTCTTTGCTCCGGGGTAGTTTCAGTCTTATGCTCGAGGGAATCAGATACTGTCAATATTGTAAGGGCATTTACTCCTGCCCTGTTGGCATTGCAATACAAGGCGTAGGTTTCCATTTCGACGGCTAAACAGCCCATCTTTGCCCATTTTCTCCAATTCTCGGAATTATCATGATAAAAAATATCAGTAGTAACAATATTCCCCACTACTGCTTTTATATTGTTATCATCCGCAACCTTCTTAGCCTTTGATAAAAGCTCCCATGAAGCTGTTGCCGAATAAATTCCCGGCAGCTCATATTGATAGGCGTAATTTGAATCTGTGCTTGCTCCTATTGCAAGTACTATGTCGTACAAATTCAAATCAGGTGCATAAGCCCCGCAGGAGCCTACGCGTATTAAATTTTTGACTCCGTACATATGTATTAATTCATAAGAATAAATTCCTATTGAAGCACAGCCCATTCCGCTTCCCATAACAGAAACTTTTTTGCCTTTGTAGCTTCCGGTAAAACCGTACATATTTCTTACAGTGTTAAATTGCTCAACATCTTCAAGAAAGTTTTCTGCAATAAATTTTGCCCTCAAGGGGTCGCCGGGCAACAAGACTGTTTCGGCAAT
>DMWH01000051.1 GCA_003483345.1 Clostridiales bacterium
AATTGCATCTTTTAACGATTCTTCTCCTCTCGGGGGGCCCATCGTAAGTGCAGTTATTGTTGATTCAATTGACCTGCCTATATTTACTGCCGCTTCTAATGCATTTAAATCAAAGGGGTTGATTTCCACTCCTGCCGAAGTCCTGTCTACAAGCCCCTTTTCACTGTCGAACTTAACCTTTTCCATGTCCGGAACTTGTTTAATCAAAACTATTAGATTCATAAATTCCTCCTATTACTCACTTCGCTACCATCCTTACCAATGTCATAGAAAGAGGTTCAATATATGTTACTGCTAATAATACGGCTATCATTGCCAGAACAAGGGGTACTGCGCTTCTTGCAACCTTATTAAACGGTACGCCTGATATTGCTGTAGCAACGAATAAGTTTGCACCATATGGTGGTGTAACAAAACCAATTGCTAATGCCAATGTCATAACAAGACCGAAATGAACAGGGCTTATTCCATAACTTACAACTATCGGTAAAAATATAGGTGCCAATATCAAACAAGATGAAATATTATCTATGAAGCATCCTACTATTAACAAGAATATATTAATAATTAACAATATAGCTATAGGACTATCCGTTGCTGAAGTCAATAAAAGTGCAACCGTAGACGGAACTCGAGCCATAGTCAAATAGCTGGCAAATGATGATGATAATCCTATCATAAATGATGTTGCTCCATTTATTAGAGCCGCATCAACAACTGCTTTATATATAAATTTCCATTCAAGTTCTTTGTAAACTAATTTGCCTACTGCAACGGCATAGACTATACCTATTACTGCTGCTTCAGTAGGTGTAGATATACTGGTATAAATACTTCCCAAAACTATTACAGGCATTAAAAGTGCCCAGAATGATTCTTTAAACTGAACCATTACATTCTTTATGCTAGGTTTTTGCTCGTTACCTTTCCAACCATTTTTCTTACTGATAATATAACTTACAATCATCAGTGCAACACCTACTAATATTCCGGGAATAACACCGGCTATAAATAAATCTGATATTGAAGTGCCCGTTGCAACTGCATATATAACAAATGGAATGCTTGGCGGAATTATTACTCCTATAGAACCCGCCGCTGCTGCTAACCCTGCAGCAAAACCATCATCATATCCGCGTCTTTTCATTGCTGGTATCATAAATGACCCTATAGCCGATACAGTTGCTGGTCCTGAACCTGATATTGCAGCAAATATCATACATGACAAAGTCGTAACCATAGCGAGACCGCCTGTTATAAAACCAACTAAACTATCTGCAAATGTTAATATTCTTCTTGAAATACCTCCATGTTCCATTAAATTTCCTGCAAGAATAAAAAATGGAATAGCCATTAAAGGAAACGAATCAAGACCGGTAAATGCATTTTGTGCTATTATAATAGTAGGTATCTTACTTGTTAACAATAGTGTCAGCGTAGTTGATAATCCTAAACAAATTCCTATAGGAACACTCAAGGAAATAAAAAAGAATAAAAACAAAAATAGAATTAATGCATCCATGATTATATACCTCCTACTTTACGTTGTTTATAGTCTATATATGTTTTTTGAATTAACCTTATAGCCATCAAACCACAACCTACCGGTATGGAAGTATATGCATATTTCATTGGCAGCCTCAATGCAGCTGATACTTGTTTCATTTGAATTATTTTAGAAACAAGTTCTGAAGATTTATAAGTTAAAAATATACTGAATGCTATCCAAATAATCGTTGCCACCAAATCTAGATAAAAATGTTTGTCTTTTGGAATAAGCGGTCTTATTATGTCTGCTTTAAGATGTTTGTCTCTTTTAACAGCATAAGCAGCACCAACCCATATTTGCCACAAAAATAAATATCTTGCCAGCTCTTCTGTCCATGACAAGGAGTTGCTGAAAACATATCTCATTATTACTTGTAAAAAAATTAATAATACCGATACAGTCAATGTAACAGCTAAAAAATATTCCTCCAATTTTTCATCCAATAATTTTATTATTTTCATTGATTCAATTGTTACTCCTTTCCTATTATGGGTTTTATCTGATTTTAATCAGATAAAACCCTTCTTAAACTGATTTATTTTTTACCGGCTTCTATTTTATCAAGTAATTCTGAACCATATTTTGCTCTGAAGTCATCATACACTGACTTAGCAGCGTCAACAAATGCTTGTTTTTCCTCACTTGTAAGTTCATTAATTTCCATACCTTCGGATTTCAATATTTCTAATGTTTCTGCTTCTTTTTCCCCTAATAATTTTCTTTGTACAGTTAAAGTATTTTTTGCCGCTTCTCTGATTACTTGTTGCAAGTCTTCAGGCAGACTTTCCAAAAATGTTTTGCTTATCAGGTATGGACAGTTAGTATAAACATGACCTGTTAGAGACAAATATTTTTGAACTTCAGAAAATTTTGATGTAAATATTATAGCTACAGGATTCTCTTGTGCATCCACAGTACCTTGTTGTAATGCAGTAAATAACTCATTAAATGATATTGGAGTAGGGTTGGCACCGAATGCCTGGAAAGCTGCCATGTGGATTGGATTTTCCATTGTTCTTATTTTAACCCCTTTTAAATCTTCAGGCAATCTTATAGGTTTCTTATCATTTGTAACATGCCTGTACCCGTTTTCTCCATACCCTAAATTTACAATGCCAATTTCTTCAAGTTTTGAATTCAATATATCACCGACTTCGCCATCAAAAGCTGCAAAAGCTTCTTCCTTTGAACTAAAAAGGAACGGCAAATCAAATACCATAAAATCTTCAACAAATCCTGATAAAATAGTCCCGCCGGGTACGCACATTTCAAGTGTTCCCAATGGTAAAGCTTCAATGGTTGCCCTGTCAGACCCAAGCTGACCGTTTGGATATACTTCTACTTTTATTCTGCCGCCTGACTTTTCTTCAACTTCCTTTTTAAATACATCTTCCAGTGTTGTATTTGTTGGGTGGTCTTGTTGTAAAACGTGAGCTACCCTAAGTACATATTCTTCCTTAGAAGTTTCACTCGGTTTCGGTTCTTCTGTTTCTGATTGTGACGGTGGTGTTTCAGTTTTTGTACATCCTGTCATTAATACCGTTGTAATCATAACTAATACTAAAATTAAGCTTAATATTTTTTTCATTTCTTCCTCCATTTTCTTTTATAATCTTTCTACAAAATCCTTGAAAATCTTCATTGATTCTTTTAATTCGTCCTGAGATATAGGATATGCTATCCTAATGAATCCTTCACCGCTATCCCCAAATGCATTTCCTGGTACCATAGCAATTCCGGTTTCTTCAAGCAATCTCTTGCAGAAATCTGTTGATGATAAATTAATATCTTTTATTCTGGGAAATATATAAAATGCTCCTTTAGGTACAACAAATTGGATTTTCTCAATATGAGACAATCCTTCTACTACAATATCCCTCCTTTTTTTAAATTCATGCACCATGTTTTTAGTAAAACCTTTGCTGTATCTAAAAGCATGTGCAGCACCGACTTGTACAAAAGAAGTTGCACAAGTTGACATATTTTGATGTACCTTGTTTAAATATTTAATTATATGTGCAGGAGCAATAGCATAACCTATTCTCCAACCTGTCATAGAAAAGGTTTTCGATGCTGAATTAATTATTATTGTTCTTTCTTTCATTCCATCTAAAGTTGATATACTATGATGTCTCCCCTCAAATAAAAACTGATCATACGTTTCATCTGAAATAACTAAAAGATCTCTACTTATTGCTAGTTCCGCTATTTTCTTCAAATCCTCGAGACCTATAACTGCTCCTGTCGGATTATTAGGAGTATTTATTAAAAGTGCTTTTGTTTTATCTGTTATTTTGTCTTTTACATCATCAACATCTAAAATAAACTCATTTTCAAACTTTAGAGGTACTTCAACAATTTTCACCCCTGATATCATTGCCATATCCTTATAAGCAGAAAAATAAGGACTTGGTATTATTATTTCGTCTCCGGGATCCATAATTGCCAGCATTATAGACATCAGTGCTTCGCAAGCACCCGCTGTAACCATAATTTCACTGTTTGGATCAGCTATAATATTATTCTCCCTGTATTCTTTTTCTGCTATAGCCTGACGCAATTCATTTATGCCAAACATGGACGTGTAGTGCACAAATCCGTCGTTTAAGGCTTTAATTGTAGCCTTTTTTGCATCATCTGGAGAATCAAAATCCGGTTTTCCTATTTCCATGTGATAAATTTTACGTCCTTGGGATTCCATTTCCAAAGCTTTTTGAAAAATTTCGTACAAACCTCCTGACAGTTCCATTCGTTTTAGCCGTTCATTAACTACCTTCATAAACTTACTCCTTTTCATAATATTAAAATTTATAATAGTTTACTATCGCAATATAGCAATAGTTAAAATTATAAAAGATAGGGCACTGTATTCCCACCAGAAGGAATTATTAGAACATTTGGGTTTTTATATCGAACCAAAGATTCGTTAAATGCTTTTTGTAAATCGTTTTCACTATGCCACACAAATCCTCCTTTTAAAATTTCCTCCTTGGGTACACCGTCTGTTATTATCTCAATTTTGCATCTATTCTTGATTTGACCGATACTTATACCGACAGACATAGCTAGAAGCTCATCACCTGTTTCCTTCCTTTTTATTTTTTGCAACAGCTTATTCTTACCATCTTCTAATTGTATGTATTCACAAATTTCTTTATGAGGTCCCAAACCTTCTTCACAAGGTGATAGGAGAAGAAGAGTTCCGCCCTCTTTAATAACTTTGGCTCCGCAATACAGTGCTTTTGTGCACTGCCAAAAATCAGCTGCTAATGGATATGAGGATATAACTACAATATCCGGTCTTTCTTCTACGCAGACTCCGCAAACATCCTTCGCAAAAGCTACTCCGGCACGATGAGCTTTTACATAATGTCCCGAAACCACACGATAAAGTTCTAAACTGTCTGTAAATACTGTGTTAATAATGAAATGCAACCCGATTTTTTCTGTCCATTTTTCAACTTCAAGACGTATATGACAGTCTTCATTACCGTAAAGCAAATCATCTGTCAATCCCTGCATTGCATGAAACTCTGATACAATATCTTCCGATGTAATACCCGGATATAATATTTTCGCACCTCCGGACCAACCCATACATCCATGGGGAGCAATACTACCTATGCCGATTCTAATATCTGCCTCCATTATTTCCTTCAGTACTCTTATAGGAGTTCCCATTTGACTCTGTCCAATCTTTACCATCAGACTTTTATCATGAAATTCTGAATTTATCACTCTATAAGAGTCAAAAACATTTTTGCCGACTTTTTCAATTATTTCCTCTCTTGTCATCCTTCGATGACTTCCAAGTGCCATTACAATGAGGATTTGATTTTTATTAATACCGGACTTTTCTAATCTAGGCAATAATTCTTTCAATATTTTCTTAACGGGAGTGTGCCTTGTGTTATCATCAGTTATGATACATATTCTTTGACCTTTCTTAACAATTTTTTCTATTGGAAGTGAAGCGATTGGCTTATTTAGTGCATCCCTGATCATACTGCTGTCATTTTGAGTGTTTTTCATTTTTTTTGGTTCAGCAATTTGTAAGGAAACGCTTTCTGGTATTGTTAAATCATGCATTGTGTTACCGCATTTTAATTTTATTATCTTTTTAATATTTTCCACCTAATAATCCTCTATGTAGTATGATTGAATTTATATTAGTAATTGTTTTTTTATTTTCTGTATACTGTATCCTGTATACAGGATTATATCATTAACCCTTTAAAATGTCAATATATTTTTCGATTCGAATTTATAGGATTATCAGTCTTTACAGATTATTAATTAAATATTGCAAAACTCTTCAAAATGGTATATCATAAATATGACATTAATTGTATACCTTTAAATAATATGTGTTTTTGGTTATTTAATTATCATTAATCAAATAGCTGTTAATACAAAGAACATTATAGGAAGGATTAATATGGAATTAAATATTATAAAAAGAAATGCCCCGTTATCAGAACAAGCATTTAAGATTATAAAATCTGCAATTACATCCAATGAGCTTAAACCCGGTGAAGTACTTACAGAAGAAAAATTATCTGAAAAACTGTCAATAAGCCGTACTCCAATAAGAACTGCATTGCAAAAACTTATTTTTGATGGTCTTGCAGTAAGAACACAAAATAAAAGTATAATTGTGGCAAATGTAAGTCAAGAAGATATTGAAAATATTACTATTGTGCGTAAAAGTATTGAAATATTGGTAATGCAACTATTAAAAGATAATATTACAACTGAGCATATAAATGAGCTTAAAAGAATATGTGCCTTAGAACGAAAAGTAGTAAATAGTGAAAATAAAGACTATGTGGAATTAATTGACTTGGATTATAAATTTCATACTTCGCTTGCAAGAATGACAAATAACCCATTTTTGCTAGAAATAATCGAAAAAGCAAAACTTGTTTCTTGCCGTTTTCTTATTCTATCAGGTACGATGGACAAATACGGACCTTTAAGTATTGAAGAACATGCTTTAATTCTTCATCATTTAGAAAAAAGAGAGTTTGAATTAGCAGAAATGGCAATGAAAAGCCATATAGACAAAATCAGTAGCCGTATATTAATTAATGATTAAGAGCTAAATATATAGTTAAACCTGGTCTTTATAATTCTCCCTCTGCGTAAACTTTTTATTTGTTTATTTTAATTCCTTTGTTTTTTGTCAAGTTTTAAATGATTCTTATCGAGTAACA
>DMWH01000092.1:0-352 GCA_003483345.1 Clostridiales bacterium
CTGTGACCAAGCATCGGGTTGAATTCGTGGAGACTGTTGACTTTGGCTTTTACTTCCTGTAAAGAAACATTCATAGCTTCAGATAATTCTATTAAATCATCTTCCTCTGTAGGTAAAAACTCATGAAGCGGAGGGTCAAGAAGCCTGATTGTAACAGGACGAACGCCCATTGCTTTAAATATTCCTTTAAAGTCGTTTTTCTGCATAGGCATAATTTCTGCCAATGCTTTTTCTCTTTGCTCAACTGTATCAGAAATAATCATTTTTCTAACGGAGAATATACGGCTTTCCTCGAAGAACATGTGCTCAGTCCTGCAAAGTCCTATACCTTGTGCTCCGAATTTAACGGCTG
>DMWH01000092.1:398-2880 GCA_003483345.1 Clostridiales bacterium
AGTGAAATATAATCGCCTTCATGGTAAACTGCTTTGTTTACAGTCATTGTTTTATTCTTTTCATCTACTGATACCGATTCACAACCGGCAACACAGCATTTACCCATACCTCTTGCAACAACTGCAGCATGAGAGGTCATTCCTCCCCTTGAAGTCAGTATGCCTTTAGCTTTNNTCTTCGGGAGATGTTTCTTTTCTTACAAGAATTGCATCTTCACCTTTTAATGAAGCTTCAACCGCATCTTCGGCTGTAAAGTATATTTTCCCGGAGGCTGCTCCCGGTGAAGCCGGCAGCCCTTTTGCAATAGGTGATGATTTTTTAAGCTCTTCAGGGTCAAACTTGGGATGCAAAAGCTGGTCTAATGATTTCGGTTCAACTCTTAAAACTGCTTCTTCTTCAGATATCAATCCTTCATCAACCATTTCAACCGCAGCTCTTAATGCTGCATCAGCTGTTCTTTTGCCTGAACGTGTTTGAAGTATGTAGAGTTTGCCTTCCTCTATTGTAAACTCTATATCCTGCATGTCTTTGTAATGCTGCTCGAGTTTTTCGCAAATATTTATGAATTCATCATATATTTCAGGCATAATATCCTTTAGCTTATCAATTGTTAGAGGTGTACGTATTCCGGCAACAACATCTTCGCCTTGGGCATTTATCAGGAATTCACCAAATACTTTGTCCTCTCCAGTGGACGGGTTTCTTGTGAATGCAACTCCCGTTCCTGATGTGTCTCCCATGTTGCCGTATACCATTGACTGAACATTTACTGCTGTTCCTATATCNNTAGCTCTTTGGTTATTCCATGATTTGAATACTGCTTCTACTGCCATTAAAAGTTGTTTTTCCGGATTATCGGGAAAATCTTCACCTACTTCATTCCTGTAAATTTGTTTGAATTCCTGTACAAGTTCTTTTAAATCATCTGCAGTCAATTCGGTATCAAATTTGTAACCGTATTTTTCTTTTTTAGCTTCCAGAGCATTTTCAAACAAAGATTTAGGAACTCCTAATACTACATCGCTGAACATTTGAATGAATCTTCTGTAACTGTCGTATGCAAAGCGTGTATTTCCTGTTTTTCTTGCAATACCTTCAACAGTATCTTCATTTAAGCCAAGGTTTAGAATTGTGTCCATCATTCCCGGCATTGAAAATTTAGCTCCCGAGCGAACAGATACCAAAAGAGGGTTATTAGTATCACCAAATACTTTTTCTGTTTGTTTTTCCAGAATAGATAAATTAGTCCTGATTTGGCTGATAATTTCCTCAGATAATTTTTCTCCTTGATTGTAAAATTCCGTGCAAGCCTCCGTTGTAACTATAAATCCTTGAGGTACGGGCATTCCTATATTAGTCATTTCTGCTAAATTTGAGCCCTTTCCTCCCAATAAGCTTTTTTGAGAAGCACTTCCTTCTTTGAATAAGTAAACCCATTTTTTACTCATATGAACCTCCTTCTATATTCCTATTATTATTGCAAACTCATTAATTGAGTATTATTCCTAAAATAAATTATATAGACCAATAATATTATAAATTTAATAAAAAGTACAGTATTATTTCAAAAAATATAAAATAATATACCGGACTGACATATGTCACCAAGTTAAATAAGGCTTGTTTTAATTTTCATATGTTGTATAATATTACCATAAGCTACCTAAAAAAATTTTGGAGGTTTTTTATGTTTTCAACAGTAAATGAAGTGCAAGAGTATTGTGTCATTAACAAAATCAAAATGATTGACTTTAAAATGATTGACATAAACGGACGCTGGCGTCATTTAACTATTCCCGCCGAAAGACTTAACGAAGATACTATGAAGTATGGTATCGGTTTTGACGGGTCAAATTACGGTTATGCTACCGTTGAGAAAAGCGATATGATATTTATACCTGATTTTACCAGCGCACATATCGACCCTTTTGTTGACATACCTACACTTTCTATGATTGGAAATGTATTTGTTTTGCATCCTGACGGGAATAAACCCTTTAATCAATACCCCAGGAATGTTGCATTAAGAGCAGAAGAGTATTTAAGAGAAAGTAAAATTGCTGATTCCATGATTATCGGTCCCGAATTTGAATTTCATGTTCTGGATCATATTAGTTATGAATGCAAACCAAACAAGGTAGCTTTTGAGATGGATACATCACAAGCTGAGTGGAACAGCGGTAATAATGAAAACAGAAATTTAGGTTATACCGTCCCTTTAAAAAGCGGTTATCATATAACTGCGCCTCATGATATAACTTACGGACTAAGGAGCAGGATGTGCCTTCTTTTGGAGGATTGGGGCGTAGAAGTAAAGTATCATCACCATGAAGTAGGCGGTCCCGGACAGGTTGAAATTGAAGTTGAGCTTGGAGAATTAACTGAAATGGCAGACAAAACAATGATAATAAAATACGTTGTTAAGAATTCCGCCATAGCAGAAAACAAAACTGCAACTTTTATGCCTAAACCGTTTTTCGC
>DMWH01000265.1:0-281 GCA_003483345.1 Clostridiales bacterium
GCTGCTCCGCTGATTCCGTCAAATACACCGATTGTATTAAGAACAGCCATCAATAAAAATACAAGAATAAACTTAGGGAATGTTTTAATAACAGTTCTTCCTATTGACACATTTTTGCTTGATTCACCGCCAACATTTGTTGCAGATTGCTCTTTTGCTTTTAAGACGGTAAATACAATCACAAGAAGAATTAATAATGTTGTTCTTGCAAGTTTTATTGTAACGGCTAAGCTTGAATCAATATTATTTAAAACATTATATGTAGATTCAGCAGCTACAAC
>DMWH01000265.1:289-1139 GCA_003483345.1 Clostridiales bacterium
GTATGGATATAATAATGCAGAAAGTATATCAAACAGAAATATAGCTGTCATTGCATATGCTATTTCGGTTTCTTTCGCTCCAATAACAGATGACATTGTTGCAATTGCGGTACCGCCGCAAATACAAGAACCACTGCCTACCAGGGTTGATGTATTACCGGATACGCTAAGTTTTTTACCTATAGTGAATGAAACTAAAAAAGCTACACATATGTTAAATAATAATAAAGGCATAGCTCTTGCCCCGTAGCCTAATATTTGATTGAAATTAAGTGTTGCACCGGTTAATATAATACCTAAATTCAAAAATTTCTTTCCTGCAAAGCTTGTACCTGATTTAAAATCTTTGTCTACAGACGGAATCATGTTTACTACAGCCATACCAATCAACAGGCCTAACATTGGAGCACCGATTATTTTTTGAGCTCCACCTATATATGTTGCAACAAGAGCTATAATAATGCAGACAATAATAGCAAAAAGTTTCTTTTTATTCATGAAATTTTCTCCTTCTAATTACATAATAATACCAAGCGTTCAAAAACACCATACTTAAAATTTAATCTTTCTCCGGTTTGTTAATTATTTTTTTTAACGAAGTATGAGAAAATTATCTCCGGAAGAAATATTCTTCCGGATATAGTTTTCTTTAGCAGGTAGCTCCGCCTGTCATATGAAGTTCAGCTTCTAATATTTCTTGTTTTCTTTCAAATATTTCATCAGATAACAATTGAGCTTCAACATTTTCAAATCCGATTCTGTTTACTGTTTGAGCAACTCTTTCACCTGTTTGTCCTTGCTCCCTGTAAAGGAGTATCATTTTTTCAATAATTTCGAATACTTCTTCCTT
>DMWH01000265.1:1215-9378 GCA_003483345.1 Clostridiales bacterium
CATTTTCCGCAGTTGTTGCAATCGTCACCGATTACTAATGTACCATCAACAACTTTTGCAGCACCAATTGGACATGCTTCTTCTACAGAGCATTTCTTGCAACCCATGCAAAGTTCTTCATCATAGTTAGGCACCATCTGCCCGATTACGCCGAGGTCATTTAATGAAGGCTTCATACAGTTATTTGGACATCCGCCTACACCTATTTTGAATTTATGCGGTAATTTTACCGGTGCATAACCTTCAAAAAATATATTGTGTATATCTTCTGATACATCAAAAGTATCAATTAATCCATGATGACAAACTGTACCCTTACAAGCTACTACCGGACGAACCTTAGAGCCTGTACCTCCTGTAACTAATCCTTCTTTACCGATATAATCTTGGAATTCAGTGATTTTCTCATAAGGTATGCCTGGTACTTCAATTGTCAACCTGCTGGTAAATGTTACATCTCCGTTTCCAAATTTCTCTGCAGCTTCTCCTATTATTTTTTGTTGAGCTGCTGTAATCTTTCCGTTAACAGTAATAATTCGAGCAGAAAAATTGTCTGTACCCTTATTTCTCAAAAAACCAAGAGCTTTAACAGTCTTTTCTTCTGCAGGTGTAACCTTTAAATTTGCCATAATTTTATTCTCCTCTTCTAAATCTATATTATTTATTTTAATTCATTAAACATAGTACCGGCTTCAAGTACTAAGGTATTTGTATATCCGAAATCTTTTAATCTCTGTTGCAGCATATAGGATCTCTTGCCTTTATCACATACTAACAATAGTTTTTCATCTTTATCAAATTCAGGCAATTCTTCATGTGCCTTTGAAATATCTACATAAGGAGCACCTGTAATTTTAGGAACTATTGATGAATCTATAATCTTATATCCGTCAGCCTTGCCCTCTTTATATTCTCTTGGTGTAACAGAAACCAAATTACCGTTTATTTTATTTAATAAAACATTTACGGTAGCCGCAAAAGGATGTATTGCTGTTGAAAATGGGGGAGCATAAGCATAGTCGAGATTTTGAATATCTTCTAACTTTGCATCTAATCCGATTGCCGTAACAGCCATATCTACTATCTTGTCAATATTGCCTTCACCGACAACTTGTACACCCAACAGTTTCTTTGAAACTTTATCTGCAATCATCTTTATGATAAAAACTGAAGCACCGGGATAATATTTTGCTTTGTCTTCCATTACGGTAGTAACAGTTTCTACATTATAACCCTCTGACTTAGCAGCGTCTTCCGTCAAACCGGTTTTTCCGGCATTAATTCCCGGAAGTTTAACAACTGCTGTTCCAATAGCACCTTTGTAATTTAAATTGTTTCCATTTATGTTTTGTGCTAATATTCTTCCTTCAATATTGGCAGTAGAGCCCATGGGAGCATAAGCACCTTTACCGGTAATAATGTTTGTAACAAAAGCACAATCACCTACTGCATAAATATCTTTGATATTGGTTTCAAGTTTTTCATTAACCTTGATAGCTCTATTTGGTGCTAATTCAATACCGCTACCGTTTAAAAAAGCTGTATTAGGCCTTATACCTATTGATAAAACTACTGCATCTGCTTTCATGGTACGATTGTTTGTTTTGATTTTTTCAACTTTTCCATCGCCCAATATAGCTTCTAAACCGGTTTCGGTAAATGTTATAATTCGTTGGTCAGCCAAATAGTTATCAACATAATTTGCAATTTCCGGTTCAAATCCGGGGAGAATCTGTCCGGCCATATCAATTACCGAAGTATTTACGCCTTGAGCCGTTAAGTTTTCGGCAACCTCTAATCCTATAAATCCGCCACCGACAACTACTGCTCTCTTTATTTTGCCTTCATCAACTGCTTCACGTAATTTTATGGCATCTTCGGGAGTTCTCATAAAGTATACTCCATCAAGGTCAATTCCCTCTATCGGAGGTTTAATCGGTTCAGCACCGGTTGCAATTACTAATATGTCATATGAATATGTAGCAGTTTCATTTGTAATTAAGTTTAATGCTTCTACGGTTTTTTCTTCAGGATTAACCTTAGTTACTTCTACTTCAGTCAATACTTCTACACCTGTCAATTCAGAAAATTGCTTTGGTGTATTTTGGATTAAGTCTTCTTGTTTTTCAATTACATTTCCTACATAATAGGGCAGCCCGCACCCGGCATAAGATATATCTTTACCCTTAGTAAGTATCTTTACATTGTGGTTATAATTATCACGCTTTAGCTTTGCCGCTACCTTAGTACCTGCAGCTACGCCTCCAATTATAATAATATTCATAAACGCACCTTCCTTTGTGTATTATTTAACAAGACATTTATGTATAATATAACACTTGCTTTATAATTAGTAAAATGATAAAATCTTATCATAATCATAGGCAAAACCTATGATGTTGAAAAGGAGAGTTCTCATGACTATCAGGCATTTAAAAATATTTATTGAAGTGGCTCAATGCGGCAATATGACTGCAGCAGCTTCAAAGCTTTTTATTTCACAACCTACGGCAAGTCAAGCTATAAGAGAATTAGAAGAGCATTACGGGGTATTGTTATTTGAACGGCTCAGCAAAAGGCTGTATATTACTGAAGCAGGTAAAAAACTATTGTTTTATGCAAAAGAAGTGGTAAAAGAATTCGACAGCTTAGAGAGTAAGATGAATAATTTGAACAAGAAAGATAAAATAAGAGTTGGGGCTACAATATCTGTCGGAGATTGTATTTTAAGCGATTTAATACACAGATGCATAGAAGAAAATCCAAATGTAGAAATATATTCTTTTGTAGGAAACACTGAAACGATAGAGGAAAAATTATTAAGCAATGAATTGGATATTGCAATAGTAGAAGGTAAAGTTAAAAGTCAAGACTTAATTGTTAAGCCTGAATTAGAAGATTATTTAGTCTTAATATGCAGTACTAAACACCCCTTTGCTCAGAAAAAGATAATTAAAACAGACGAGCTTCGTGATGAAAATTTTGCAATGAGAGAGAAAGGCAGCGGAACCAGGGAGCTATTTGAAGAATACATGCTTAATAACGGAATGCCCATAAAGGTTGTTTTTGAAGGAAATACCCCGCAATCCATCAAGCAGGAAGTTATTCATAACAATTGCCTGTCAGTTATATCTATTTGTTTGGTAGAAAATGAAATAAAGGATTCTCTTATTCATGTTATTGAAAATGAAGAAAACACTTGGAACAGGCACTTCAGCCTAGTATACCATAAAGATAAATTATTGACTGATGCAATAAAGTCTCTAATAAATATTGTAAAGGATTATAGGTATATACCCTCTAAAGCAATAGTTAATCCGGGTATTTTAAGAAAGTAATTAATCAATAGGTTTTACCTATAACAGTGATAATATATTATTATTTTTAATTAAACTGCTTAGATGTTATTATAAACATAAAGTATGTGTATTAATTAACAATGATAATATATTTTTTTATAGGAAAGATGGTGGTAGTATGATAAGCAAAAAGAAAAATCTGTTTCTTATATTAACGCTGATATTGATGCTGATTACAGCAGCTTGCAGCAAAGAAACAAACAATGTGGAAGCAATAAATATAGATAATCAAGATGCTGAAGAAAATTATTACATATTTTCAGATGCATTGGGTACAGAGGTTGTTTTAGAAAGAAAACCTGAAAGAGTAGTATCTTTATTGGGGTCCTATTCGGAAACCTGGGCTTTGGCAGGTGGAAGCTTAGCAGGTGTTACCGATGATGTTCAGAAGGAAGGACGCATGGAAATAACAAATGACATTCAAATTGTAGGTACCGTAAAGGAACCAAATTTAGAAGGAATATTATCACTGAACCCTGATTTTGTAATACTGACTCCCGATGTTGACAACCAGGTGAAAATTGCAGAAACCTTAAAACAATTAAATATTAATCACGCTTTTTTTAAAGTGGAAGAGTTTGAAGATTATTTAAACATGTTAAATATATGTACTGATATAACAGGCAGAAAAGACTTATATGAAGAAAACGGACTTAAAATCAAAAAAGATATTGATGATATATTGTATAAGGTAGAAGGTGCAAAAAAAGAAGAACTTAAAGTTTTATTTGTTCGTGCCTTTTCAAGCGGAGCAAAAGCTAAGAAAGATGACAATATGACTTGTACAATGCTGGATAATTTAGGAACCGTCAACATTGCAGCTCAGCACCCGTCATTATTGGAGGATATAAGTATTGAAGAGATTATTGAAGAAGACCCTGATTTCATATTCGTAACGACTATGGGAGATGAACAAAAAGCAATAGATGCACTAAAAACCGGCATAGGAACAAATCCGGCCTGGAACAGCTTATCTGCTGTAGAAAATGACAGGTATATCATACTGCCAAAAGAATTGTTCCACTATAAACCAAATGCAAAATGGGGTGAAAGCTATAGATACCTTGCAGAAATTATCTATCCCGAAATCTTTAATTAATTACAAAAAAGCTTATAACTTTTTTGTTATAAGCTTTCTGTTAATCCTATTAATAGTACTTATTTTTACTAGCATATCCGTCGGTTCTTCAAGTATCGAAATATCCGATATATTTAATGCCATATCCGGTAATGGCCAGCTAACATCTGAATATAAAATTATTAACTATGTACGGATACCAAGGACCCTGTCAGCAATAATAGCAGGAAGCGGATTAGCTATATCCGGACTGATTTTACAGTCTGTGTTAAACAATGCCTTGGCAAGTCCCACTATAATTGGGGTAAATTCAGGAGCCGGCCTGTTTACTGCACTGGCGACAGCCTTTTTTCCTGCTAACCTTAGCATAATGCCTCTAGCTGCCTTTATTGGTGCATTTTTAGCCACCATTGTAGTATATTACGTGGCAAGAAAAACAGGGGCATCTCGAATGACAATTATATTGGCAGGTGTTGCAGTATCCAGCCTTGTAGGTGCAATGACCGATACGGTTTTAATTCTTTTTCCGGATACTGTAATAAGCAGGACTTCATTTATAATCGGCGGACTATCGGGAGTTACAATGAACAGGCTCTTAATGCCTGGAATCATAATATTTATTTCCCTTATAACAACATTTATATTCAGTTACGATTTAAATGTTTTATCCTTAGGGGACCAAACCAGCAAATCTCTTGGATTAAATGTAGATAAAACCCGTTTCTTATTTATAATACTGTCTTCACTGTTATC
This sequence comes from Clostridiales bacterium, assembly GCA_003483345.1. Taxonomy (GTDB): domain Bacteria; phylum Bacillota; class Clostridia; order Tissierellales; family Sedimentibacteraceae; genus Sedimentibacter. The sequence goes on from DMWH01000265.1 coordinate 6,406, forward strand.
GGGCAGTGTCATAAGTTTTGCAGGACTCTTAGGCTTCATAGGCCTTATAGTTCCCCATATATCAAGGCTTATAGTCGGCTATGACAACAGAATATTAATTCCGACAAGTGTATTAATAGGAAGCTCTTTTGCATTATTTTGCGATATATTGGCTCGCACATTATTTGCACCTTATGAGGTACCTGTTGGAATTATTATGTCATTTTTGGGAAGCCCGTTTTTTATATATTTATTGCTTAACAAGAAAAGGAGGCTTATGTATGATTAAATTGAATAATGTAACATCAGGGTATATGGGTGTCAATATAATTAAAAATATAAGCCTGTCCTTTGAAAATGGCAAAATTATAAGCATTATCGGTAAAAACGGATGCGGGAAAACCACCCTCCTAAAAACAGCTTCGAAAATTATTGAGCCCTTTTCCGGAGATATTTTATTAAACGGAAAAAATCTATTTGATATGACGAGCAAAGAAACCGCCAGAATTATTTCATACCTGCCTCAAAACAGAGATATACCCAATATAAGAGTATATGATTTAGTTATGCACGGCAGATTTCCATATTTAGGATTCCCGAGAATACCTGCATATGAGGATAAAATTAAAGTACAGGAAGCCCTTCATATGTTGGGAATTGAAAAATATAAAAACAAAAACATAAGAGAACTTTCAGGCGGGCAAAGGCAGAAAGTATATATAGCAATGGTATTAGCACAAGATACAGATATAGTTTTCTTGGACGAGCCGACCACATACTTAGATATAAATCATCAGCTGGAAATTTTGGAAATCGTAAAAGATTTAAAATTAATGGGCAAGACCGTTGTTATGGTTATACATGACTTAAACAGTGCCCTAACATTTTCTGATATGGTTTGTTTAATGGATAAGGGAGAAATAAAAATTTACGATAAACCTCAAGTGGTATACGAGAGCGGTAAAATAGAAGAAATATTTAACGTAAAATGTCATGAGGTAGGTGCCTCTGATAAATATGAGAAACAATATATATTTTCATATATGTCAGCCTAATCGCACTCGAGTGCTATACTCTTAGCGAGCCTCGAAATCCCCTGGCACCATAATAGGATTCTGCTCCATTGTGGTATACAAACACAGTATCATAGCGGCGATCACAAAATAAGGCGCCTCCGAGTTTTCTGATTTTATCGGGTGTTTTGACCCAGCTTGATGTTTTCAGGTCAAAACTTCCAAGCTTCTGTAATTCTCGGTACTGTTCTTCGGTTAAAATCTCAATCCCCATTTCATGGGCAGTATTAATTGCGCTGTTTTCAGGTTTGTTTTTCTTTCTTGACTCCAATGCTTCATTGTCATAGCAAAAATTTCTTCTGCCAATGGGGCTTTCCGGAGAACAGTCAAAAAAAATGTATTCATCCGTATTTTCATCATAAGCAATAACATCCGGCTCTCCGCCGGTTTTTTCCATTTCGTTTAGTGACCAAAGCTTTCCGGGATTAGCTTTCAGCTTTACTTGTATTTTATCCCATACAAGATCTTTGTGACGATTCATGTTTTTCTCAAAGCGGTCTTTCAATATTTTAATTATCTCCTCACATTGTTCTATGGTTAACTCTTTTTTATTTGCAGTATTTATATTTTTCATATGGATTCCTTCCTGATAACATTAGTTTAATTTGGTTTTTTATTTATATACCCATAAACACACAAATTTAACATCTTGCTATTATCAAAAAAGTTAAAATCAAAACCCTTTGAAATACTTGATTGTTTCATAAAGGTATTGAGAAATGAATTTGGTAATCTTATTAAAAGTTTATATTGTTTATTCACTTATAAATATATTATAATGGAATTCATAACAAAATTAATTATTTAAGGATGCTTAGCATGAAGAAAAAAACAGATTTTATATTAGGAATGCTATTTGCAGCTGCTACCATAATTTTTATAGTAATATTTCTTACCAATAATATATTTTTCAATTGGGCTTTTGAAAGACATCATAATATATTAAGCTGGTATATCAGACCCTTATTTATAATACCAATGGTTATATTTGCTTTTAAGAAAAGTTTGACCGGTATATTCGCTTCTATATTTGCTCTATTTACAAGTATGTTCTGGTTTCCTGTTCCGGCAGAAAAAAGTCCTCAGGTTTTAGAATTTTTGGCTTTTGAAATGGACTACTTAAAGGGTGCATGGACAGCACCAAAAATAATAATGAGTTTAGCTGTACCTCTATTCTTTTTTATGCTTCTTACAGCAGCATGGAAAAGAAACCTAAAATGGCTTTTAGGTGTTGTCATAGGTGCAGCTCTTTTGAAAATTATTTGGAGTATTGCATTCAGCGGCGAAGCAGGAATGTCTATTTTAAAACCCGCATTAATCGGTTTAATAGTCTGCATCGTTGGATTATATTATTATTTTAAAAAACATTAGCGAACAGAGAATCAATAGTGCTCTTTATTGGAAATGTAATGTTCATGTTTAATACCTCCAATATCTAAAGGAGAAAAATATTTTTAAGTTTCTGCCCCTTGATGATACAGGGCTTTATCCTGATACATATTCGCATCTGCCTCTTTGAACAAGTTCATTATGTTGCCTGTTTTTTCGGTTGACATCGCATTAAAGTCATCAATATCTAACATAATCAAAGAAATCGTACGGTTTTGTTCCCCTACATATGTAAGTAAATTACTCTCTATGTTTCTCCGGTTGTTTAGACCGGTTAGTGAATCCCGTGTTATAGCCTCATTTTCTTTATTGAGTAGAATCAAGATGCTGGAGATTACCGTACAGGGCCATATCATACTGAATACCGATATTATATAGTAGTGTTTCGGCTATGTTTAATGTGATCATAATTTGTCCTTTTTAGAAAATTACTAACTGTGCATTATTAATTTTTAATAAAAATCATGCAAAAGAGCTTATCTTAAATAGTATAACATAAAATATAGATTTCATATATCTTTTATTATTCTGT
>DMWH01000113.1:0-1167 GCA_003483345.1 Clostridiales bacterium
GGTGTGAAATTATTATGAAAAAACACTTTAAAATTATTTTAAATAGTGTTACAATAAGTGGTGATGACCATATTGGGGGAGGTGAATTTAAATGGCTTACATAATAACAGATGCATGTATAAGCTGTGGAGCATGTGAACCTGAGTGCCCTGTAGGTGCAATTTCAGCCGGTGATGACAAATATGTGATAGACGCTGCAACTTGTATTGAATGCGGAGCATGCGCCAGCGTATGCCCAGTGGAGGCTCCTCAACAGGACTAATAAATTAATAAAAGGGACTGATTAAAGTGTGTATGTATACGCTTTAATCAGTCCCTTTTATATTTCCAGAATCCTTACAGTTTCATGTCATCAATCGTATTTAGGTATTCCTTAATTTTTGATGCAACTGAATTAATGGTTGATTCTTCAAAGGGGCTTTCTAAGTTACCGGCTTTTAAAATCTCAAGGAAGGATTGACTCCCGCCGATTTTACAGATTTTTAAGTAATCTTCCCATGCTTCCTTTCTGTTCTCATTAAACCTTAACCAAAATTGATAGGAGCAAATTTGTGCCAGAGTATAATCGATGTAATAAAAGGGAGATGAGAAAATATGACCTTGTTTAAACCAAAAAGTACCTTTATTTAAAAATTCATTATCATCATAATTTTTATAAGGGGTATATTTTTTTTCGATATCTCTCCATGCTTTTTTTCTTTCATCAGGAGTCATATCAGGATACTCATAAACAATATGCTGAAATTCGTCAACGGTCACTCCATAAGGTATGAAGCACAAAGAATCCGCCAAGTGGAAAAATTTAAATTTTTCTATGTCTTTTTCAAAAAATAATTCCATCCAAGGCCATGTAATAAATTCCATGCTCATTGAATGTATTTCGGCAGCTTCAGACGTAGGGAAACTGTATTCGGGCGCATCAAAATGTCTGCTTTGGTATGTTTGAAAAGCATGGCCCGCTTCATGAGTAACAACGGTTACATCGTCTTGAGTGCCGTTAAAATTGGCAAATATGAAAGGACTTTTGTAATCGTGAAGGAATGTGCAATATCCTCCCGCCTGCTTATTTGGCTTTGTTTCCAAGTCAAATAATTCTCTGTCAATCATTATATTTATAAATTCATGAGTTTCGGGAGACAATTCCTCATACATTTTCTTGGTGCGCTC
>DMWH01000113.1:1199-8343 GCA_003483345.1 Clostridiales bacterium
GAATTGTAATCAGACCTTCCGTTTCTTAAATAAGCAAGCTCTATAAAATTATTAAATCCTAATTTTAATGCTATTTGGTGTCTAATCTTTACCAATTTATCGTATATCAAGTCAAATTTAGTTTCATTTTCTTTGAAGAAATTGCTGCTTTTTTCATGAGCTTCTTTTCTGATACGGCGGTCCTTTGATTCCATATAGGGCTGCATTTGAGACAAGTTTAATAACTTTCCGTCATACTCTATCTTTGCGGATGATATCAGTTTATCATATTCGCTTATTAGCTTATTTTCTTCCTGCATTAGAGGAATCGCTTCATCAGAAAATGTTTTAATCTCCATTTCCGCTAAGGTAATAAGCTGAGGATGTATTTTATCTGTTAATTCTTCCTTAAATCTTGAATTTAACAGTTGCTTGTAAAATTCAATCCTCAATCCGTAAAATTTCGGTGATGTCATATCCATATAGTCCTTTTCAGTATCATAAAATTCATCAGCTGTATTGATGGAATTTCGTATATACACCAGTTGACTCATTGTGTCAACATTATTTGTTATAGCATTGATTTTTTTTAGGATGGTATATTGTTCATCGGCAGTTGCTGAGTTTTTAAAATCATTAATCAAATTTAAATACTTTTCTTTTATGATATTATAATCAGGTCTTATATATTCATACTCATTGAATTTCATAATGCGCCTCGCTTTATATTTAGTTAGCTCTTAACTTTACATATTTCATATGGCAGAAAAGATAATAATATTATAACAAAAATTGTTAAATATGCAAGACATTAGTGTTTAAAAATAAGATTGCAGTTGTTTGTTAAGATATGGTATAATGATAAAACCAAATCCTTTTGGCACAGACTGAAGAACTTATGTTATCAATTGAAAGGGAAATTCGTGAAAAACATTATTGTTAAAGTATTAAAAAACAGCATAGCGGAAGAATTAAATATAGAGCCGGGAGATGAGCTTTTAAGCGTTAATAATTCCATAATAAAGGATTACATAGATTATAAATATCAAATTTCTGATAATTTGGTTTATTTTGAAATCAAAAAAAAAGACGGAGAAATTTGGGAACTCGAAATTGAAAAGGATTACGATGAAGATATAGGAATAGTATTTGAAAATCCCCTTATGGATAATATTAAGGTATGCTCTAATAAGTGTATTTTTTGTTTTATCGACCAAATGCCGAAAGGCATGAGAAAAACACTTTATGTGAAAGACGATGATACCAGGCTTTCTTTTCTGTACGGTAATTTCATAACCCTGACCAATTTATCGGATGATGAATTTGATAGAATTATTCAGTATAAAATAAGTCCCATAAAAGTATCTGTTCATACAACCGACCCTCAACTAAGAAAGTATATGATGGGCAATGATAAGGACATGGATATTTTAAAATACTTAAAAAGGCTGATTGATGCCAATATAACGGTTGATTGCCAGATAGTATTAGTAAGAGACGTTAATGATAAAGAGCAGCTTACCAAGACCATTAATGATTTGTCTTCTCTTCACCCCGGACTTAGGAGTGTTGCAGTTGTTCCCGTGGGGCTCACCAAGTACAGGGAAAAGCTTACGGAGCTTAAGCCTTTCGACAAAGAAAGTGCAAAAGATGTTGTTGAGCAGGTTACAAAACTCCAGGAAACACTGCTTAGAAAGTTCGGTACCAGATTTATTTTCATTGCGGATGAATTTTATATTCTAAGTAAATATGATTTTCCTCCCTACGAAGATTATGAGGATTTTGATCAATTAGAAAACGGGATAGGTATGTGCAGGTTATTTAAAAACCGTGTAGAAGAAGAGATAAAAAATATAAGATATAATAAAGTATTAAAAGATGAAGTTACTTTTGTAACAGGAGTTGCTGCTTATGAATTAATGGTAGAATTAGCCGAAAAAATTATGAGCAGAATAAATGTGAAAATTAATGTTCTTAGAATTATAAATAATTATTTTGGAGACAAAATAACCGTATCAGGTCTTATTACGGGAAAAGACATCATAGACCAACTCAAGGGTAAAAATTATAAAAACCTTATATTGCCTAGAAATATGATTAATGACAATCATGTGATGCTGGATGATATGGTAATTGAAGATTTGGAAAGAGAATTAAACACTAAGGTAGAAATATACGATGCAGAAGATGATACTTTGCTCAGCTTAATCGTTAAATAAACGGAGGAAATAAATGGGAAGACCTATAGTAACAATTGTTGGCAGGCCGAATGTAGGAAAGTCAACACTTTTTAATAGGATTGCCGGAAAGAGAATATCCATAACGGAAGATACTCCCGGTGTTACAAGAGACAGAATTTATGCTGAATGCGAATGGCTTGATAATTACTTTACTTTAATAGACACAGGAGGAATAGAGCCAAACACAACGGATACTATTTTTGCACAGATGCGCATCCAAGCGGAAGTAGCCATAGAAATGGCGGATGTTGTTTTGTTTATGGTAGACGGCAAAGAAGGTGTTACCGCTGCTGACACTGAGGTGGCACAAATGCTCAGAAAAGCAAAAAAAGAAATAATTCTCGTAGTCAATAAAATGGACAGATTCGTAAATGAAGACAGCGTATATGAATTTTACAATTTAGGGCTTGGAGACCCTATTCCGATATCATCTGCCGAAGCCTTGGGCATAGGTGATTTGCTGGATGAAATTATTTCAAAATTCAATGGAAAAATGGATACAAAAGAAGAGGAAGACAGCATAAAAATTGCTGTTATCGGAAAGCCTAATGCAGGCAAATCTTCAATAATCAACAGAATAATAGGCGAAGAGCGAGTAATCGTAAGTGATATTCCGGGTACGACAAGGGATGCCATCGATACAAAGTTCGAGAGAAACTCCAAGAAGTATACGCTTATTGATACTGCAGGCATAAGGAAAAAGAGCAAGGTTTTGGAATCAGTCGAAAAGTACAGCGTATTAAGAGCTTTTACTGCAGTGGAAAGAGCAGATATATGTGTATTGGTAATTGATGCCGATAAAGGAGTAACAGAGCAGGATATAAGAATAGCCGGATATTCTCATGACAGCAACAAAGGAATGGTTATCGTCATAAACAAGTGGGATTTAATTGAAAAGGATAATAGCACTTTTAAGGAATTTACTGAAGAGATAAGACAAAAATTAGCATATGCCACATATGCCCCCATATTAACAGTTTCAGCTCTTACAGGTCAGAGGGTCAACAAAATACTTGAAGTAGTTGATGAAATATACAGCTTCAGAAATTTAAGAATTTCTACGGGAGTATTAAACGATATTCTTACAGAAGCAGTTCTTATGAATCAACCGGCAACAGTAAAAGGGAAGAGACTTAAAATATACTACGGAACGCAGGTTGCAGTAAATCCTCCTAAGTTTTTAATATTTGTAAATGATAAGGAAATTGTTCATTTTTCATACGAAAGATATATTGAAAATAAAATCAGGGAAGCTTTCGAATACAAGGGAACACCAATTATTATTGAATTTAGAAACAGAAGCGAGAAATAAGATCCAAACTGTGTAATAGATAATAAGGTTATGCTGGAGGTATTATGAAATATATTTTTATCGCAATAATATCTTATTTTATAGGCAATATATCATTTGCCTACATATTAGGAAAAATATTAACCAATAAAGACGTCAGAGAATTTGGAAGCGGCAATGCCGGAACAACGAATGCAATAAGGGCATTCGGCAAAAAAGTAGGCGCGATGGTTTTTTCAGGAGACGTATTAAAGGGTGTCGTTGCTGTCTTGTTTGGCAGATATTTTGCGGGACAAACAGGAGCTTATATTGCAGGAGCTTTTGCAATAATAGGTCACAATTGGCCTGTTCTTCTTAATTTCAAAGGAGGAAAAGGAGTCGCCACAACTATCGGTGTTATGGTATTTGTAAATTTTTATCTCACTTTGATTTGTGTTATTATTGGCGTAATAATTATTATTTTTACAAGAACGGTATCCTTGGGCTCTATTTCAGGCATGGCAGTTGCACCACTCGTGGCAATTATTTTGATTCGTCCGCTTACTTTTGATCTTTTATTATTTACAATATTTGTTGCAAGTATGTCCATTTACAGACACAAGGATAATATAAAAAGACTGATTAAAGGAAATGAAAACAAATTTTAGGAGGCGAGGATGAATAAGAAAATAACAGTCCTAGGCGGAGGAAGCTGGGGAACCGCACTTTCCAAACTTCTTTCGGAAAACGGGCATAATGTTACCGTATGGCTGAGAGATGAAGCTCAAGCTAAAGAATTAACCGTAAAAAGGGTTAATGAAAAATACTTGCCAAAAGTTAAAATACCTGAAAATATAGTATTTGCTTCTGATATAAACAAAGCTGTAGAGGAAGCGGAGATTTTATTGTTGGTTATTCCAACCCAAATGGTTAGGGGTGTATTAAAGCAAATTAAAGATGAGTATAAAGACGGTAAAATAATTATAAATGCTTCCAAGGGTATTGAAAAGGGTACCATGAAATTGGTTTCAACAATTGTTAAGGAAGAAACAAAGAATACAATATTTGCGGTTTTATCAGGACCTTCCCATGCAGAGGAAGTCGGGTTGTCATTGCCTACTGCAATAACTGTTGCCTGCGAAAATAAAGATGTAGCCGAGGAGATTCAAGACATATTTATGTCTGAATATTTCAGAGTATATACAAATGAAGATGTATTAGGTGCAGAGTTAGGAGGAGCACTCAAAAATATAATAGCTCTTGGTGCGGGTATATCCGACGGAGTAGGCTACGGGGACAATGCAAAAGCAGCCCTTATGAACAGGGGTATTGTTGAAATTGCAAGACTTGGACTTGCCATGGGAGCGGATTTGCACACATTTTACGGGCTTACCGGAATTGGAGACTTGATAGTTACATGTACCAGCAAGCATTCAAGAAACTGGAATGCAGGCTACCTTATCGGTCAAGGCTTAACAAAGGATGAAGCGATAAAAAAGGTAGGAATGATTGTTGAAGGAATTCCTACCACATATGCTGCATATGAATTGTCTAAGAAACTAATGGTAGAAATGCCGATAGTCGATGCAATGTATGATGTTTTGGAAAACAACACTGATGTAAAAGATACAGTAAATAAATTAATGTTAAGAGACAAAAAAGAAGAAAGACTTTAGTGACAAGGGGACGGNNGACGGGGGTATTGTCACAAGTCTTCAGTCGAGTCTCTTGTAATTTAAAAGAAGAATATAGAGAATATTAGAATATATTCTTTTTTTGTTTTTTTGGAATAAAGAAGTTGAACAAGGCATATAAATTAATTGTATACAATAGTGCATATTTGCAAGGGGAGGGATTATTATCACTAATATAGATATATACGAAGATATAGCTAAAAGAACCAAGGGTGAAATATACTTGGGGGTTGTGGGACCGGTAAGAACCGGTAAGTCAACATTTATAAGAAAGTTTTCGGAAAATGTGATGCTGCCCAATATTGAGGATGAGTATACAAGAGAAAGGGCAAATGATGAAATGCCTCAAAGCGGTACAGGCAAGACCGTTATGACTACTGAGCCAAAATTTGTACCGAGTGATGCAGTAATGGTTACATTCAGCAACAATGTAAGAGCAAAATTAAGGCTTATTGACTGTGTAGGGTATATGATTCCCGGTGCAATTGGAAATATGGAAGGTGAAGTACCAAGACTTGTTAGTACTCCCTGGAACGATGAACCCATACCCTTTGCAGAAGCAGCAGAAATAGGTACAAAAAAGGTAATCAACGACCATTCAACAATTGGGGTATTAGTAACAACCGACGGAAGCATCACAGACATAAACAGAGATAATTACATAATGGCAGAAGAAAGAGTGGTAAGGGAACTGAAAGAAATTAATAAGCCTTTCGTTATTATTTTAAATACTACTCATCCAAAAAATGAAAATACAGTTGCTTTATCTTATCAGTTAAAGGAGAAATACGATGCTCCGGTTCTTATAGTCGACTGTATGAATTTAAAAACCGATGATATTGAAAATGTGTTAGAAAATGTTCTTTATGAATTTCCGATTAAAGAAATCAATGTTGAACTTCCAAGATGGTTTGACGGGCTATCATATGATTATCCAATAAAAAGAAATTTAATAAACATACTAAAAGATGATTTCGAAAATTATTACAAATTAAGCGACTTTAAAGCAGAGGATATTTTTTCGGAAGAAAATGATTATGTTGAAGATTACTATGTAAAAGATATTGAACTTGGTACAGGAAAAATCAATCTAGCTGTTGACCTGGATAATTCTTATTATTACAAAATAATAAGCGACCTTTGCGGTGAAGAAATTACAGGTGAGCATCAAATATTAAAGCTTATAGGTGACTTGTCAAAAACAAGGAAGAGCTACAGCCGTGTTGAGGCTGCCATAAACGATGCTAAGGCTAACGGCTACGGATATGTGACACCGACTGTAAGCGACATGATTATTGAGCCCCCGGAAGTTTTCAAAGAAGGCGGCAGGTACGGAATTAAAATTAAAGCGCAAGCTCCATCATTGCATATATTCAGTGCCGGTGTCAATACGGAAGTATCACCTGTCATAGGAAGCAAAACTCAAAGCGAGGATTTAATGTGTTATCTTACCGAACAAATGAAAGAAAATCCTCAAAGTATATGGCAGGCTGAAATGTTTGGCAAACCCCTATCAAGTCTTGTTGAGGAACAGCTGGATTCTAAGCTTACGGCTATGCCCGACAATGCACGCAGGAAGCTTAGAAAGACAATTGAAAAAATAGTAAACGACGGTCAAGGGAGCATAATATTCCTCATAGTATAAGATGCCTGACTTAAGCAGCGATATGTCCTTTATATCCTAACTTAATTTCTTCGATAAAAGATTTTCTATTTCGAAAAATGAAATATGAAAATCTATTTTTTTATTATAATAAAAATGTGTTATAAATTAATATTATATTAATGTTGAAACGATCTAATAAACGTGCATAATATATTATTAATATTTAAGGATTGGAAATAAAGGACAATCAGTAAAATATAGATAAAAATCTGATTGACAAGCGTAAATAAGTGAGCTAAAATAAAAAAGTGATTGCCAAGAAGCAGATTGCATTTATGATTTAAATTTCAGTAGA
>DMWH01000151.1:0-2437 GCA_003483345.1 Clostridiales bacterium
CTGAAATACGAATCAGAGATTTTAAAGACGGTGAAGTTGAATTAAAAAAGGGTCAGGAGTTTATTCTTACAACGAGGGAGCTCCAAGGAAATGACGGTATTGTCAGTGTCACCTACGACCAATTTGCATATGACATTAAAAAAGGAGATACGATACTCATAGACGACGGGCTTATAAGTATGGAAGCGGTTGAAATTATCAATAATACTGACGTAAGGTGCCTTGTAAAAAACGGCGGTATAATTAAAAATAAAAAAGGCATCAATGTACCCAATGTTCAAATTAATCTACCTGCACTTACGGATAAGGATGTAAGCGACATTAAATTCGGAATAGAGCAAGAAATCGACTATATTGCAGCATCATTTATCAGAAAAGCTGATGATGTTATTCAAATTAGAAAAATTTTAGAAAAAGAAAATGCAGCTCACATAATGATTATTTCAAAAATAGAAAACAGGCAGGGCGTTGAAAACATAGATGAAATTATTGAGGCATCAGATGGAATAATGGTTGCCCGAGGAGATTTAGGAGTGGAAATACCTGCAGAAGAAGTCCCGCTTGTGCAAAAAATGATTATCAAAAAATGCAATCAAGCAGGAAAACCTGTTATTACGGCAACTCAAATGCTCGATTCAATGATTAGAAATCCGAGACCTACGAGAGCAGAAGTATCCGATGTGGCAACAGCAATATTTGAAGGTACAGATGCCATAATGCTTTCAGGTGAAACTGCTTCAGGCAGCTACCCCGTTGAAGCGGTAAAAACAATGGCAAGAATAGCTCTTATGATTGAAAGCTCATTAAACTACGGTGAGCTCTTGGAAAGAAAAAGACAAGGTTCAACTCACAGCATAACCGATTCTATCAGCTATGCAGCCTGCAAGTCTTGCTTAGATTTAAATGCATCAGCTATAATTTCCGCCACATCGTCAGGCTATACAGCTGCAAATGTTTCAAGATACAGACCTGTTGCACCCATAATTGCAGCCACACAAAGCGATAGGGTTATGAGGAAACTGGCTCTTTATTGGGGAGTATATACGATAAAAATAGAAAAACTGCAGTCTACGGACCTTATAATTGAAAAATCAGTCGAAACTGCACTAAAATTAGGATATTTAAAAAAGGGCGATATAGCAATAATAACTGCGGGAATTCCCGTAGGAGTTTCCGGCATTACAAATTTATTAAAGGTGCATATTGTCAATTAGCGGAAAGCTGAAATCCAATAATCAAGATGGAGTTTCAGCTGACTGTACTCGGTATTATGTACATTACTTAGCAAACTTATGTAACGGAGGTAATACGATAGAAAAACATAAAAGCCTTTTAAAAAAGTCTCTTCCAATATTGATTTCATCACTTATTATTTTACTAATGGTGTTTAGTCCCGGCACATTCAGTTGGATTGTCGATTCATTTAAACCGGTAATATATGGTCTTGTAATTGCATACCTGTTGGATCCTGTTGTTATGTTTTTGATGAGAAAACTGAAGGTAAGAAGAAAACAGGGTATTCTTCTCGCATGCTTAATTTTAATAGGAATCATAAGCTTCTTAATTTATAAACTATTACCCCAGATAATAGAAAACGTAAATAACATAATGTCATTTATTATGGAAGGGGACGTTGATATAGCAAAGATAGTGGCAGACATTAAAAACAGAATGGACAATAAATATATTGAGTATATTACCGATTACATTCTGCAAGCCGGAGAATCTTTTAGAAATATTATCAACAACCTTTTAAATTACCTTTATAATATGCTGATGTCATTGATAACAAACATCGGTTCCAGTACATTTACCGTGTTTATCAGCTTTATAATCAGTATCTACATGTTGTCTGAAAAGGATGACCTTTTGGCAAGAAGCAGGAGATTTATACACGCCTACTTCAGCGACAAAAAAGCAAAAGATATACTTGATGTCTTTGAAAAAGCAAATAAAATATTTAAAAGTTTTTTAGGCGGTAAATTGCTGGATTCCGCCATAGTGGGAATAATGTTTGTAATAGCATTTGCTCTTGCAAAGGTGCCATACGCTCCCTTGATGGGAACTCTGACAGGATTTTTTAATATAATACCTTACTTCGGTCCCTTAATAGGTTCTGTTCCGGTGATTATTGTATCATTTTTCGTCAATCCTACCAAAGCGTTGACTGCTCTGATAATTATTATCATCATACAGCAGATAGACGCAAATATATTGGAGCCGAAAATAGTAGGAGAAAATGTGGGGGTAAGCCCTTTTTGGATTATTACAAGCGTAACAGTTGGAGGAAATCTTTTTGGCATTCCGGGATTGATATTAGGGGTACCGGTTGTAGTCCTGCTTAAGACAGTCTTAGAGGGCTCCATGGAAATGCGGCTGATAGAAAAGGGTAAGGAAGACATAGAAAAAACCAACCTCCGAAAATGACAAGGGGACG
>DMWH01000151.1:2470-4229 GCA_003483345.1 Clostridiales bacterium
ATAATATAATAATGATATCAAATTGATATCATGAAATATCAAATAAGGAGGAAATATCAAAAATGAATAAAGAAAAATTGATTACTGAAGAAATAGTACCAAGTTCTATGAATGGCATGTTTATGCTGATTCTTAATATTGTATTAATGTTAGGCTCGATATTGCTGTTTATTATTAGTTTAAGTTCTTTGGAAGGTGCACTGCAAGTTGTTATGATTGTAATAAGCATTTTATATTTTTCCGTCATAGGTCCTGTTTTGTTTGCAGGACTAAAGGTGTTAAAACCGAATGAAGCACTTGTTCTCACATTATTCGGAAAATATTACGGTACGCTAAAAGGTGAAGGATTCTATTTTGTTAATCCGTTCGTAACTTCCATAAATCCGGCCGGCAATGCTGCAACATCAGCACTACTTTCAATTGAAGGAGTTAGTAAAGATAAAAAAAATCCTGATTTGAATATAAACATGAAAAGCAAAAAAATATCATTAAAAACAATGACATTAAACAATGACAGGCAAAAAATAAATGATGCCTTAGGAAATCCCATTACTATAGGAATAGTGGTTATTTGGAGAGTAGTTAATACAGCAAAGGCAGTTTTCAACGTGGATAACTACACCGAATATTTGTCAATTCAATGTGATTCTGCCTTAAGAAATATTGTGAGACTTTACCCTTACGATACATTCGGCGACGACAACGAAAAAACATTAAGGGGCAGCAGTTTGGAAATTGCCAATAAGCTTAAAGAGGAAATTCAGGAAAAAGTAGAAGTTGCAGGTCTTGAAATAATTGAAGCAAGAATCACTCACTTGGCATATGCACCTGAAATAGCTGCAGCAATGCTTCAAAGACAACAAGCTTCAGCTATAATCGATGCAAGGCAGATGATAGTGGAAGGCGCCGTTGGAATGGTTGAAATGGCACTTGAAAAACTTAGTGAAAATAATGTTGTAGAATTAGATGAAGAAAGAAAAGCGGCAATGGTCAGCAATTTGTTAGTTGTTCTTTGCGGTAACAAAGATGCACAGCCCATAGTAAACTCGGGCTCACTTTATTAACGGTAAGTGATTAGTGTGAGAAACTATGGAAAGGAGCTGGTGATAATAGAAAAAAATAAAACGGACATAGAAAAAAATAAAAAGGACAAAGAAAAGAAACAATTATTATTGAGATTATCATCATCTCTTTGGGAGGAATTAGCAAGTTGGGCTGAGGATGATTTTCGCTCAATAAACGGTCAAATAGAATATTTGCTCAATGAGTGTGTAAAGAAAAGGAAAAAAACAAGCAAAAAATCTGCCGAATAAGCAGTAAATGTATTATGTCATCCTGAGTTTAAGAGAAGGATATCATAATGAAAAACCCACTGACATAGTGGGTTTCATTTTGTAATTAAACACTGACTATTTGTTATTAATCATCAACCGATTGTGCTCTTGGCCGGCATCTGTCGCCTGCACCGCCTACTGAATTCTCATCAATTTGGCGTGGGAATAATCTTGGGAATGTTGGGCATATAGCTGCTTGCTCAGGAGCTAACTCCACAAATCCGGTAGAAAGTACGCAAAGCTGAACAGGAACAACTATTTTCTTTTCACAGGTGATGCAGAGTGAAATAATAAGATTTACAGACAATACTCCTGTTCTCGGGTCAATTTCAAAGTCTCTTTGGATGCTGTTTGTTGCAAGTCTTACAACGCAATCAAGGTTGCAGAATTCAGTGAATCGCGGCAAGAATGCAGAATCAAATACC
>DMWH01000151.1:4241-6158 GCA_003483345.1 Clostridiales bacterium
GCATTCATCAGCAATTTCAACTAAGGCTGATAAAGTAATTATACTTTCTCGATTTGAATCGCAAGGTGTAACAACTAAATCTAATTCAATTTCAACACATCCTGAAATTTCAATTTCCTGAGTTCCAAATACCGGGGTACCCAATTCTTCTTCATCACAGAATGATGTATCTGCAAATACTAATTTTTGGCTTAATGTTCCATCCGGTCCTATAACTTTAAAGTCACAGCCATCTTCTTTTTTAACAAACTGACCTCCTGACAATGTAGTATTTGGATTAATCTTTAAATTGCATGGATCTTTTATATTATCCGGATTAAAGAATTTTCTGCATCTGATATCTGCTATTCTTATTATATTTGTTCCACAGCCTAATGGCGGTTCGAAACAAGTATTCGGAGCTGTTTTTAATCCTTGCAGGTTAAATAAAACTGCATCATAAACTTTTTGTACGTATATGGGTTCTGAAACTACATTTCTTAATGTACCATCCCAGTCACAACCTGATTGACCGGTGCAACATCTATCCCCAATGCCGCCAGTTCCCAAAACATCGTTTTTATTTGAGCATTTCATGCTGGCATAACCTCCTCATAATTTACTGTTACTTTACTTTAATATATTCTAATCCTATTTAGTTGTTACACAGAATAAAAAAAACAATAATGCAGTCGAGACGGATTAGTATTGAATTTTTTCGATTGATATTGTAAAGTATATTAAAGAATAAAATTTCAGGAGGAATAATGAATCCGATAGTAAAATTTGAGTTTGAAAACGGGGATATAATCAAGGCGGAATTATATCCGGAGATAGCACCAAACACTGTAAGAAACTTCATTTCATTAATTAATAAGAATTTTTATGACGGGAAAATTTTTCACAGAGTAATCAAAGGGTTTATGATTCAGGGAGGATGCCCAAACGGGAATGGAATGGGTGGTCCCGGATATTCCATAAAAGGTGAATTTAATTCAAATGGTTTTAAAAACGACTTAAAGCACGATGAAGGAGTATTGTCAATGGCAAGGGCAATGTCTCCTGATTCTGCAGGCTCGCAATTTTTTATAATGCATAAAAAATCACCTCATCTCGATGGACAATATGCCGCATTTGGTAAAGTAATTGAAGGGATGGATGTGGTTAATAAAATTGCAACAACAAAAACAGACCGCATGGACAGACCTGTTTCAGAAGTTAAACTTAGCAAGGTTACAGTTGATACATTCGGAGAAACATACGAGGAGCCGGAAATTATAATATAAATAAAGATGAGATCCTTCGGCAAGCTCTCAGATGACAAGTCGTCATCCTGAGCGTAGCGAAGGATCTTATTTAATATGGGGACGTGTGTCCCTCCTATTTGGGGACATTCCTCCTGACTCACTTCATAGACTTTCATCGGGAAGGTGTGTCCTCATACATTAGAACCCTAGATTTTCACCGACCAATATTACTTTTATTCTATTCTTAGGTTTGCAGAATCTTGTTATAAGAATTTGACCGCACAATGTATCGCTCATCGTGCACTCTATACATTTGCCCGTAAAGTGGCATGGGGCTTTTGAGTTTGTTCTGAAGGTGTTTGGAACAGTTGCATCAAGTCTTGCTTTTTTCAGTGCAATATCCAAATCTGTTACTATTTTGTTCATTCCTGCAACAACTATAACGCTGTTGGGACCGTAGCAATATGCAGCAAGCCGATTACCGTTTGCATCAATATTTAGAAGTTCTCCGTCCATTGTAATAGCATTGGCACTTGTAAGGAACACATCAGAAGTCAATGCCTTTTTCATCATTTTTACTTTTTCTGCAGGGTCAGTTTCTTTATCCCTATCATAGACAGCAATATTTTTTTCTTCCAAAAGTTTCTTGATTCCAATTTGGTCTATAGTAGTTGAACCGCCCCATCCAACT
>DMWH01000152.1:0-222 GCA_003483345.1 Clostridiales bacterium
AATTTCAAATATTGAGCCAGTGTAGTATCCCATACCTCTTATTAAGGTAAAGTCAAACACTACTTCATATTTTCCGGCTGCATATGTATTGGATTCTTCAAGTACCTTTTTTACATCTGTAACTACTTCATTTGGAACGCCGTACTCGCTTAAACAATCGGTCCCCTTATTATTGATTTCTTCCAATGCTATAAATAACTTTTCAGATGAAGTTTTGTCATA
>DMWH01000152.1:363-977 GCA_003483345.1 Clostridiales bacterium
TATCTTCCTTTTTGAGCCCTTTCAGCCCTGAACACATTCCCCACCTGCAGAGCTTTAAATACGGGTAGCAAATTAGAGCGGTTATTGCAATAAAAACGGCTTAAAGGAACTGTCAAATCGTATCTTAGTCCTAAATCGGACAGGTCATCTTCTGTTAATCCTTCCTTATTTAAATCAAGTTTATCTCCTCTTTTTAATATTTTAAAAATAAGCATTAAATTTTCTCCGCCTTGGCTGCCTGTTAAATTTTCTATATTTTCAACAACAGGTGTTTCAAACAGCTCGAAACCGCTTTTTTTATACGTATCGACTATTACCCCTTCCACATAATCTCTAATTTCCTTTTCTCTTGGCGTTATATCTCTCATTCCCTTTGCAGGGTTTAAATTAATTTTCATCCGTTCTGCCTCCTACCTTATGGGACAGTGGGGACGTTCCTGACTGTCCCACTTTTTGTCCCTAATTCTAATTTTATATATTGTTAACTATTTTACCAAATAGCAGTTTAAATATCAAATTTTTTTGAAAAATGAAATACTTGCTGCGTTCAGATGACAGTACCTCCATCCATTTGGCCATACACTCATGATGACAGTACCCCCGTCCCCTTGTCA
>DMWH01000152.1:1128-1250 GCA_003483345.1 Clostridiales bacterium
GAAGGTCTTCCTACAGCCAATCCGTCTGCATGAGTTTTTCCGTCTATCCCCAAATCCTGCACGGAAATGTCATTGTGAAGCCCTGTAGCCATACCTATGAGCAT
Organism: Clostridiales bacterium; assembly: GCA_003483345.1. GTDB lineage: Bacteria > Bacillota > Clostridia > Tissierellales > Sedimentibacteraceae > Sedimentibacter. The sequence goes on from DMWH01000152.1 coordinate 1,233, forward strand.
GCTTGGCGCATGAGTCGG
>DMWH01000152.1:1286-6316 GCA_003483345.1 Clostridiales bacterium
TAAACAAACAAGGGATGAGCTTCATCAATAACAAGATTCATGTTATTCAACTGCTCCTTCAGCCTTCTTGCTGCAACACTGTAGCCTAAAAATAAATTCATTGAGTTTTCATCATCTACAAAATAACTCATAGGGTCTTGGTCTGATTGTTTTCGTCCTTCTTCCACTGCTTTAGAAAAATCGCTGTCATATTCCACGACCTTTGCTCCTTTTGATTTAAGCAGGTCCTTTTTCCATTGCTTTGCATCCGCCGACATGTGGACTGTAACATTAAATCCGAGGGCTGCCGATGTAATGCCTATACTTAAGCCTAAATTTCCGGTGGAGCCGACCTGAATTTTATACTTGCCAAAAAAGTCTCTGTATTTCTGCTCTGCCAAAATTGAATAATCATCATCTTCTTTTAATAATCCATGCTTCATTGCCAATGCTTCAGCATACTTTAATACTTCATATATGCCGCCTCTTGCCTTTACGCTTCCTGCAATTGCAAGATGACTGTCCATTTTAAGCAGCAGTTTTCCGGAAATGTTCATTTTATAAAGTTCTTGAAGCTTGTTTTTCATATTGTTGATTTCTGTTATGGGAGATTCAATTATGCCATGAGATGGAAGAGTTTCAGGAAATACTTTTTCGATTAGCGGTGCAAACTTCTTAAGCCTTCTTTCAGCATCGTCAATAGCTGCAGTATCAATATTTATTTTAGATGCAGCCTCTTCATAAGGAACCATTTTGGGGTTTAGCCAGAATACTTCTTTCAATTCAGATACATTTTTAAGACTTGGATATTTAGTTAGAATTTCTTCTTTCATATTTCCTCCTTAGTATATTCTATATGTAATGTCATCCTGAGTGCAGCGGAATTTCAGGTTTTGAGATTCTTCGGGCAAACTCTCAGAATGACAACTTAGTTTTTAACATGGGGACATGCCTAAAGAATGTCCCCGTTTGTATTCATTGTATCGGTGCAAAGAGCAAAGTCTATGCTTCATTATTTGTATTCATTATAACATAATAAACTAACAAATTATATTAAAACTTCTTCGGTAGTTGAAATTATTTGAGCTGATTTTATTTCAGCCAAGTCGCCCTTGGAAGTGTTGAAAACATTTTGTGTTATGATTAACTCCATGACTGCTCTCACTTCTGCCTCTGTCAAATCATCCTTTGGCGCATCAATCGTCATGGATGAAGTTGCTCCCTCAGCTGTCAAGAAAGACATCACTAACTTTTTAGCCATTATATCACCCCTTTCCGTTTAAGATTTATATTCCTTATATTTCTTCTAGCAATTCGTACTCATCGTATCTTACAATGTTTGCAAGCTCGTATTCCTGAAGGTCTGAAATAGCAACTCCAAGATTGTACAGGTCTTCATTTTGCGCAGCTGATTTCACGTTAGCAAATGTCTTGCTTTTCATGATAGTCTTGTTGTTTACGTCAAGTCCCGCGTTAAGAACCAATTTAACTTTAGAATTTGCTTGATTTGCAATTATCGGCATTATATCACCTCCCGTTTTATTCTGTAACTATATAGCATTTATAAGCAGGATGTATTGCTTAAATATCAAAACCGTGCTAGTATATACATAATGATGCAATTCAAGGGGTAGTTATGGACAAGTCGCTTATAAGTGAAATAAAGTGCATAATTGATGAAATTGAAGGATATGATTACATTAGCAAGGTGAAGTATGTAATTTTATTGATATGCAATGAATTGTATAATTCGATAAATGAAAACCCTATGAAAAGCACGGCGATTTTCAAGGAATATGCTAAGTTTGACTTGGAAAACTTTAAGACTGAAGAAAGAATTGCCGAACTTATGGGGATAAATGCCGGTAACATTGAAATTTCAAGCTTCTATCCTGCCTCCTTGTATGAAGCTCTGCTTACTGACAAGGAAAAAAAATCCCTCGGGCAGGTTTACACCCCATTTGAAATAATAAATAATATGCTGCATGAAGTGTTTAAGGTTAAAAATATAGATGTAAATACTAAAATATTAGACCCATCCTGCGGCGGAGGTTATTTTTTAATTGAAATTTATAAATATATAAGGAATGCCCATCCTGAAATCCATAAAAGACATATCGTTGAAAATATGCTCTTTGGAATTGATATTGATGATTTTTCGATATTTTTAACTAAAATGGGACTTATTTTTCACACCGGACTGGATGATATTAAATTCAATATATTCAATTTGGATTTTCTGATAGATAGTTTAAATACGGGTAAATTTGATATTATAATCGGAAATCCTCCATATGTTGGTCATAAAAATTCAACCGGCAATTACAAAAAGCTTCTGTACGAAAAATATTCGGATGTTTATTACGACAAGGCTGACATTTCCTACTGCTTTTTTAAAAAAGGGAAGGAATTACTCAAGCAGGAAGGTATTATTTCATTTATTACTTCCCGTTATTTTATGGAAGCCCTATATGCAGACAGATTGAGGACTTTCATAAAAGAAAATTACAATATTGTCGCACTGATTGACTACAGCGGTGACACAGCCTTTAAAAGGGCTATGATAAGTCCTGCGGTAATAATACTTTCTAATAAATGGAACAAAAACATGTTTTTATACGTCAAAAAAGACAGGGATGTTATCGAATCATATAAATATAGACAAGACAAGCTAAAGAGCTCAGGGTGGATTATATTAAAGGATGAGGATGAGAAGATTTTTGAGAAAATTGACAGCATTTCAAACACATATATCAAGGATATATTAAGCATTAAGCAGGGAATTATTACGGGCTGTGATAAAGCTTTTATAGTAACCGAGGAAGTTATCGAAAATTACAAAATTGAGAGTTTTCTACTCAAAAAATGGATTAAAAACAGCAACATATCAAAGAAATCGATAAAATATAATAATCTATACCTGATATATTCCGATAATATACGAAGTGAGAATGAATGTCCCAATGCAATAAGTTATCTGTCCAAATATAAGGATAAACTTATGAGCAGAAGAGAATGCAAAAAGGGATTTCGCAAATGGTATGAGCTGCAATGGGGCAGAAATAAATCTGACTACGAAAATCCTAAAATAATATTCCCGTATAAATCAAAACAAAATAATTTTTATTTTGATGAAGAAGCATATTTTTGCAGTGCTGATATTTATTTAATGAATGAGTTTTCAAAGGGCTTGTATTTAAATTATTTGCTTTCTTATTTAAATTCTGAAATTTTCGAGTTTTATTTGAAATGTCAGCTTAAGAAGGTAGGAAGAAATATTTATGAATATTATCCCTATAAATTAAATAATTTAAAGGTCTATTTACCTCAGGGAGACATGGCTCAAAAATTTTCACGTATGGAGAATATTAGCATTGAATTATTTATGAAAAAATTGTTTAATATTAATGATAAGGAGGTAAATATAATTAAGAACTATATATGAAGAAGGTGATGACGCAATTGAGGAAATTTAAAAAGCTATTATTATTAATTATTATTTTTATTGTGTTGTCCATAAAGCCTGCTTTAGCTAGAACGGTTTTCTACGATACTTTCAATCATTGGGCGGAAAGTGACATTAATTTTGCCTCCAATACTATTAATGTTTTTAAGGGATATGGAGATTTCACTTTCAGACCGGAAAATAATATAACAAGAGCAGAATTTATAACCATACTATCAAGAACTGCATATAAGTATAATCTTATGAAAGAAATCTATACCGGCGATTTATCATACAGGGATATGTCCATTAAGCATTGGTCTTATACTTTTATTATTTCTATGAATGAATATTTAAAAACAAACAAATTTACTTTACAGGACATCTTCCCGGGCAGTAATTTTTATCCTGACAGAGCTATCACCAGAGAGGAATCAGCTGCATTGATTGCTGCATTCTGCAAGGATGCAATTTATGACAATCCTCTTAGATTCAGCGATGTGACTACCGGTAACAAATATTATAATGAAATACAAAGACTATGCAATTCAGGAATACTTGTCGGTTATGAAGACAATACATTCAGAGGCAATACTAACATTACCAGAGCAGAAGCAGCTTCTTTAATCAAAAGAATTTATTTGGATATAAAAACAAGCACTAATGATAATTATCTTACTAAACTTGAATTCATGCCTATAAAAGGCGAAGAGATGTATTCTTATTTTGGAAATTATGATTTAAGCACTTCAAATGCTAATGATAAAAAATTTATTAAGGCAAAAGACACTCTGGAATATGTAGCATTCGGCGGTTATATCTTTCCGGAGGATTCAAACCTTTACGATTTAAATGCGGTTAAAACAATGGAATCCTTGCGTTCAAGCGGGTATTTCAATGTAGCAGGCACTAATTATTACATGATTATGTTCGGAAGCTACTCCAGTGAAGATAAATCAAAATTTGCCAATGAAATTTTGACGAATATAATAGCAAGAAATGATTTAAACGATGCGGAGTTAATGCAGATTTTTACATTGGTAAGCAAATATGACGTGAGTGAAACTTTGTACATGGGAGCACTTGAAAAATGGAACAGCTTAACGAGCAATGATAATTCAAAAGCTAATATTTTATTTTTCAGATATGCCTATTATATTAAGCACGACAACAAAGATATTCTTAGAGCACTGATTTATGAGGATTTGAAAAAAAACAACAATATTGTTTCTCTTTTGAATATCAGCTTTAATTCAAACTATACAAACGAAATTGATTTTAGAAATTATAATTTTGGAAATTACAGTTTTTCATTGTATAAGGATACAACCTTATTCAGATACTTGAGAAATATGACTATGCCCTTAAATATTAACTTAAGAGTTGTCGAACTGTCAAATTTGCTGATGATTGAAAAAAACCCGAAACCGACAGTAAACATGGCTGATTACGAAAATCTGTTTACCAAGTATTCCGTTAACAAATTGTATGTTCTTAATTTCTTGGGTGAAAAGGAAAGAGCATTTGTTGAGGGAATAAACGATTATGATATTATCAAAACATTTGAAATGTACAAGAAAAATCCCTCAATATTTGACGACACCTA
>DMWH01000152.1:6438-6578 GCA_003483345.1 Clostridiales bacterium
CATAGATTCGGACAAGGTAAACCCATGTATGACAATCTAGCTCCGTCGGTTCCACCTCTTATTGGAACTACCTTTGGCTCAATACCTACATTTTCCATAGCCCTAATTGCATTTTCCACAATGTGCATGTGAGGGAGAAT
>DMWH01000152.1:6624-6895 GCA_003483345.1 Clostridiales bacterium
CAATATCGTGGTCGCGAATAATATATTCGAGCAGTGTTTTTTCAACATTTCCGGACATATCGGTTAAGAGGCTGAATCCTTCGTATCCTTCGGTATTCTCCGGAGTTTCATATACAGGCAGCATGTTGTGAAATTCCATTCCGATAAGTATGGAGTTTTTCATTTTGTTTTTGGCAGTTCCCGGATGAATATTCACTCCGTTTATTGTTACTTTTGCACTTGCAGCATTGAAGTTTTCATACTCCAATTCTCCTATTTCTCCTCCGTCAAC
>DMWH01000152.1:6967-7561 GCA_003483345.1 Clostridiales bacterium
GCACCTAGAAGGGTTGTGCCGTCTGTTACAATCAAATCCTGATCTATATATTTAGATAAATGCTCAAACATTTCAGTTTTCATTACAATTTGTTTTTCATCATTTAGCATTATGTCGCTGCCGTCATAATTATATATTATCTTAGGTTTTACACTGCTCCCGGGCATATCGGGCGATGTGTCCATATGAGCAATAAATCCTATAACAGGTGCATCTGTATTACCTTTAACAGTTCCGTAAACGTATCCGTTTTCATCCATGTATGCATCTTCGATTCCTATTGATATCATTTCTTCAACCAGCAGTCTTCCTAAGTCCTTTTGTTTTTCACTGCTTGGAATTTTTTTTGCATCGTGTACGGATTGAGTATCAATTTTAACATAATTTAAAAATCTTTCGTGAACTTTCATTTTGTCCTCGCTTTATTAATTATTTTATGATATTAGTATATCATTATGGATTTTATATATCAATATTCTTTATGATAAGAACATACCTGAGGGTGCAGCCTGGCACCTGAATGAATGTGAAGAATCTAATTGTTGAATTGAAGATTAAAATATTATATAATATGGACAAGAATATATGGGAGGT
>DMWH01000279.1 GCA_003483345.1 Clostridiales bacterium
AAAAACGGGCGTTTAAACATGTTCGTTTAAACGCTCGTATTAATATCATTTTTTAGTGCTTAAATACTAATTCTTATTCATTTGCCTTGCTTTTTTCAGCTGCGAAGAATTCTTTTGTCAGCCTGAATACAACCGGGCTCAGCATCAGGACACCTATCAAGTTCGGAAATGCCATCAAAGCGTTCAATGTATCTGCCAAGTCCCACATGAAGGTGAGTCCGCCTACAGCTCCAACTACTACGGCTACTACCCAAATTATTCTGTATGCCATTATCGGTTTTGTTCCTAACAAGTATTCAAGGCATCTTTCACCATAGTATTCCCAACCTAAAACTGTTGAGTATGCAAACAATATAAGACCGATACTTACAATGTACTTACCTACACCTGGAAGACCTACATCAAATGCCATTGCTGAAAGAACTGCTCCCGATTCTCCTGATTCCCAAACACCTGTAACCATAATAGAAAGAGCAGTAATAGAGCAGATAATTATTGTATCCATAAATACTTCGAATACTCCCCACAAGCCTTGACGTACAGGATGGTCTGTAGTTGCAGCGGCATGAGCTATAGGAGCGCTACCCAAGCCGGCTTCGTTAGTAAAGATACCGCGAGCAACACCGTAACGGATTGCCTGCATCATAACTGTACCTGCAAAACCTCCAACGGCAGCCGTACCTGTGAACGCATTAGTGAAAATCAATGAAAATGCACGAGGTAACTGACTGGCATTTGCTATAATCAACCAAAGACCGCCGACAATATAAATTGCTGACATGAATGGAACCAATTTTTCGGTGAAAGCACCGATTCTCTTAATACCTCCGATAATAACAGCTCCTGTTAATATGGCTAAAACAATACCTGTAACCATTACGGGTACACCAAAAGTAGATTGTGCTGAAAGTGCAACTGAATTTGATTGAACCATGCAGCCGATACCAAAGGAAGCAAAAGTACCGAAGAATGCAAATAAAACAGCCATCCATTTCCAGTTCTTACCCAGACCGTTTGTAATGTAGTACATGGGACCGCCTACAAAACGGCCGTCAGGTGTTTTTTCCCTGTAGTTTACAGCCAATACAACTTCCGCAAATTTTGTTGTCATACCCATAATTGCTGCAAGCCACATCCAGAATACTGCTCCGGGGCCTCCAAGTGCTATAGCTGTTGCAACTCCTGCAATATTACCTGTACCAACCGTAGCGGCAAGAGCAGTTGCAACTGCCTGGAATGCAGTAACTTCACCTTCGCCTTTATCATCCTTGGCGAACATTTTTAACAAGGTGTTCTTAAGTACATAGCCTATTTTAGTAATTGAGAAAAATTTCGTGTTAATTGACAAATAAGTTCCGGTTCCAATAATTAAAACTATAATTAGAGGACCCCATACTATGCCGTTAACAGCACTGTTGATTTTCATTAATGCTTCCAAACAAATCCCTCCATTCAAAATGTTAGATAAACGTTTACATTTTAGTATTTATGTATTAGAACGATTAAAATAAAGATTAAATAATAAAATAATTAAACGTTTTCAATATATATTATATAACATTATAAAAATAATTCAACTAAAATTATTACAATTTTTATTATATTTATTTCATATTTAATTTACTATTTTTGATGGATATTGTTAAAATTTTTTCAAACAAAACAGTAAAAATTTTGCTTGAAAATAATAAAAGGGGGTATCAGTATATTATAAATCAATAGGAGGATAATATGAAAATATATGATTTTACAGTGAAGGATATGGAGAATAACGATATATCTCTATCAATTTATAAAGGAAAGGTATTGCTTGTGATAAACGGTGCAACAGGTTGCGGTTTTACACCCCAATATGACGGACTTCAAAAGCTTTATGATAAGTACTCTCCCGAAGGGTTTGAAATTTTGGACTTTCCAAGCAACCAGTTCCTTGAGCAGGCTCCCGGTACAAATGAAGAAATTGTAAATTTCTGCAGGTTAAATTTTGGAACTGAATTTAAACAATTTTCAAAAATTGAAGTAAACGGACCCAATGAGGAGCCATTGTACAAATATTTAAAAACAACAGCTGAAGAATTCAGAAATCAGGGAACAGTTGATTTTTACAATAAGGTTAAACAATATACTCCAGGAATTAAAGAAAATGATATAAGATGGAATTTTACCAAATTCCTGATTGATAAGGAAGGGAATGTTGCAGCAAGATTTGCACCAAATATCACTCCCGATGAAATGGAAGAGTATATTATGAGTTTGCTTCGTGATGAAGAAATTGAGATTGTATGCCATTCGGATTTTTCAAACGGCTGTATCTAAGGGACTGGAACAGCAATACAAATTGCAATAGAAGGCGCTGAGTTGTCAGCGCCTTGATTTCTTTCTTCTTTAACGGGTCCTTTCTTTTGCAAAGAATTCTCTTGTCAATTTAAATACTACCGGGCTTAATATAAGAACCCCTACCAAGTTTGGAAATGCCATCAATCCGTTTAATGTGTCCGCCAAGTCCCACATGAATTCAAGTCCGCCTATAGCTCCAACTACTACGGCTACTACCCATAGCAATCTGTATGCTATTATTGGCTTTGTTCCCGCCAGATATTCAAGGCATCTTTCACCATAATATTCCCATCCTAAAATTGTTGAGTATGCAAACAATATAAGACCTATACTTACAATGAATCTACCTACTACCGGAAGACCTGTGTCAAATGCCATTGCTGAAAGAACTGCTCCTGATTCTCCTGTTTCCCAAACACCTGTAACCAATATGGAAAGAGCTGTAATAGAGCAAATAACTATTGTATCCGTGAATACTTCGAATACTCCCCACAAGCCTTGACGAACAGGATGGTCAGTAGTCGCAGCAGCATGTGCTATTGGAGCACTACCTAAGCCGGCTTCGTTAGTGAAAATACCACGAGCAATACCAAAACGGATTGCTTGCATCATTGTTGTACCTGCAAAACCGCCAATAGCTGCCGTACCTGTGAACGCATTAGAGAAAATCATTGCAAAAGCAGCAGGTAATTTTGCGGCATTTGATATTAATAACCAAAGTCCACCAAGAATATAAAGCGCTGCCATAAAGGGAACTAACTTTTCAGTGAAAGCACCGATTCTTTTAATACCGCCAACAATAACAACTGCTGTTAATATAGCCAAAACAATACCTGTTGCTAATACCGGTATACCAAATGTGGATTCTGCAGATAGTGCAACTGAGTTTGATTGAACCATACATCCGATTCCAAAGGAAGCAAAAGTACCGAAAAATGCAAATAAAACAGCAAGCCACTTCCAGCTCTTCCCCAGACCGTTTGTAATGTAGTACATAGGACCGCCTACAAAACGGCCGTCTTCGGTTTTTTCTCTGTAGTTTACAGCCAATACAACTTCTGCAAATTTTGTTGTCATACCCATTATTGCAGCAAGCCACATCCAAAATACCGCTCCGGGTCCTCCAAGTGCGATAGCTGTAGCAACACCTGCAATATTACCTGTTCCGACTGTAGCCGCAAGAGCTGTAGAAACAGCCTGGAATGCCGTAACTTCTCCTTCACCTTTGTCATCTTTTGCAAACATCTTAAACAAGGTGTTCTTAAGTACGTAGCCTATTTTAGTAATTGAGAAAAATCCGGTCATAAATGACAAATAAGTTCCTGTACCTAATACTAAAATCAATAAGACAGGACCCCATACCACGCTGTTAACGGCACTGTTGATGTTCATTAATGTTTCCAAAGTATCCCTCCATTCAAATTGTTTTAAAAACATAAACATCTTTTTGTTAAGTATTTACATTTTTTAACGTTTTATACAATTTAATATCAGACTGATACTTGGACAACTAATACAAGGATTAATTTATGCATTTTG
>DMWH01000222.1:0-4084 GCA_003483345.1 Clostridiales bacterium
TGTTCTTTTTTAGAGCATTGCGTAGTTGTGAATCGTGGTGCATGTAAGGCGCATGAGTTATGCAAAGGGAACTTTGAAGTGGATGTTAAAAAGTTAAATGAATGGAAGAATGGTAGAACATAGATTTGAGCGTGATACCAATAACGAAGAAATGGAAGCACAAGATGATGAAGCATAACGGACGGATTGGTGTAAAATGTCGTTTTAATGCATTTTTTACACTTTGTTGTAGATAATTAAAATACGGATTTTAAAAAAAACAAAAGCATATGAAAAATAGAAACTTAAACCATAGTGATGACTGGGCTACACCACCACAATTTTATGAAGAATTACGGGCTGAATTTGACTTTGATTTTGATCCTTGCCCATACCAACATGACCTTGAAAAATGGGATGGACTTGAAATAGAATGGGGGGAGAGAAATTTTATTAACCCTCCTTATAGCAGAAAGCTTAAAGAAGCATTCGTACACAAGGCAGTATGTGAAGCAAAGAAAGGAAAGCTTTGTGTAATGCTTCTACCTGTAAGCACAAGTACTAAGTTATTTCACGATGTCATATTGCCGAACCAAACAGAGATCCGATTCATAAAAGGCAGAATAAAATTTTGTGGCGTAAATACCAAAGGCGAATATGTAACGACAAAAGCCCCAATGCACGATAGTATGGTGGTGGTGTTTGATGGAAGGTAGTATTTTTATTACCTACAACACCGAAATATACGCAACCCGTGAAAGGATGTACGGCAAAAATTCTGGAGAAGTCCGCATCCATCCAACACAAAAACCCGTAGCCATGTATAAATGGATATTCAAAAACTACGCAAAGGCTGGTCAATGGGTTATCGACACTCACTTAGGTAGTCAATCTTCCCGAATTGCAGCGTATGAAGCAGGGTTGAACTTTATCGGCTTTGAATTAGATGAAGACTATTTCAAGCAAGGCTGTGAAAGGTTTGATTGGTATGTAAAACAACTAAAATTATTTTGATGATTTACCATTTTAAGAGGAGGATAATATGAAAATTGGATTAATAGATGTTGATAGTCATAATTTTCCAAATTTAGCTTTAATGAAAATATCTTCATATCACAAACGAAATGGAGATAGCGTTGAAATGGCTACACTTGGGAATTATGATAAGTTGTACGTCAGTAAATTGTTTAATTTTTCAGATTTGAATTTAAACACATTAATTACAGCCGATGAGACGATAATAGGCGGATCTGGGTATGACTTGAATATTAATTTGCCACCTGAAATTGAGATCTGCGACCCTGACTATTCTATTTATCCGATGTGTGATTTTTCGTTGCAGTTTTATTCAAGGGGGTGTATTAGAAATTGCTCTTTCTGTATTGTGCGACAAAAAGAGGGGTACATCAAAACGGTTAAGCCAATGGCTTTAAATCCTAATGGCAATCGGATTGAAGTATTAGATAATAATTTCTTTGCTAACCCGGAATGGATGTTTGCTATAAATGATTTAATAGACACTAAGCAAACGGTAAACCTGCACGGGGTTGATGTTCGACTGATGAATGAAGAGCAAGCATATTGGTTAAATAAATTAAAGCATCATAAGCAAATACATATTGCATGGGATTTCCCGAATTTAGATTTAACACCTAAAATTAAGGAAATGACAAAATATATTAAACCATATAAAATCATGTGCTATGTTCTCATAGGATATAATTCAACACCTGAACAAGATTTATATAGAGTCGAAAAATTAAGAGAGTTAGGGGTTGATCCATTCGTGATGCCATACAATAAATCAGACAAATATCAAAAGAAGTTTGCAAGGTGGGTAAACCACAAAGCAATATTTAAGACTGTAAAATGGACTGAATATAAATAAATTATATATCAGATTGAATATAGTTATCACAAATAGGCATAATTGCAATTATTTTAATATGACACCAACAGATATATTAGGGAATATAAAGCTGTGCAATGCAGATTGTATGGATGTGATGAAAACTTTTAAAGATAAGCAGTTTGATTTGGCGATTTGCGACCCACCATATGGTATAGGAGCAGAAAACCACGCAGGCAATAAAGAAAACGGTTGGACACAATGGGCTAAAAAGGATTGGGATAAAGCTATACCAACGGCTGAATATTGGCAGGAACTTTTTAGAGTAAGTAAAAATCAAATTGTTTGGGGTGCAAATTATATGACCGAATACTTACCACCTAAAATGGGGTGGATTGTTTGGGATAAAGGGAAAAGGGATTTTAGCCTTGCTGACGGAGAACTTGCTTGGACTTCTTTTGATAAAGCAATGAGAATATTTACATACGCAAGGGCAAAAGCATTAAAGGAAGGTAAGATACACCCAACTCAAAAGCCAGTCGATTTGTACAAATGGTTACTCCAAAATTACGCAAAAGATGGCGACACTATCTTGGATACACACTTTGGCAGTCTAAGTATAGGAATTGCTTGCCATGATTTGAAGTTTGATTTAACAGCCATTGAATTAGATAAAGACTATTACGAGCAAGCAAAGCAAAGATTAATTAACCATCAACGACAGTTAAAATTATTCTAATGATTTTAGCACTAATCACAGCAATCCGACAAAGCTTCCCCGAATCAGTAAAAGTCTATACAGAGGGTCATTGCTACGGGTTTTATAAAATCCTGAAAGCAATGTTCCCGTCTGCTGTGGCTTACTATAATTCAGACCATGTTATTACTAAAATAAACGGTCTGTTTTACGATATAACGGGCGAAGTTGACGGATTAGGGTATTTAGAAATGGAAGTACATTATAAAGAATATATGGAGGAATTAGAGAATGACAGAACACTTAATAAGAACACAGCTTCGGCTGTATAGTCAAGGGCAGAGCGAGGACGAAACGGTAAGGAATATACTATATCCTAATGCTGATTTGGGCGAATTTGAACGGTTTGAGGCGTGGATAAAATCAGAGTGCCCTTACTGTTCTAATCCTAAGAATCTAAAGCAGCTTTCAGGAGAGGAGTTCTTTAAGTTGAGAGAGAAATACACATCTAAGCTAATAGCCGATACAGTCATGAACTTAGAGAACAGAAAAGATTTACGTAAACGGTATTCAAACCTTTACAGAACGCTACTAAACTGGATTAAATAATGTATGATTTAAAGTTAGAGGAGTTGGTTCTTGGAACACTGATGTCTGACAGGAACGCTATAAATGAGGTCAGGACGCTTCTTACTTCAAATATGTTTTACTCATCGTATCACCAATCATTGTATTTAGCAATGATGGAGATAGATAAGAGGGGTGAAAGAATAGATATTATGTCTGTTGGCACAGAATTAAGAAAGACAGGTGAAGTTGATTATTACAAACTATCTGTTATCTCTGAATCTAACACACACGACATTTATCAGCATGCAGCGGTAATCCACGACCTCTATAAAAGGAGAAGTCTTCTTGAATTGAGCATCAGAGTTCAATCTGATGTTAAAGATTTGTCATTAGACATATTCGATATAGTGAAAGACACGTCAGACGCATTAGATGGATTCTTTGAAGTAAACGAAGAGGGCATTTCAACTATAAACGACGCTATAAATGGCGTTCGAGATCAGATGGTTAAGAATGCGTCATCAACTGGTGAGATAACGGGCACGCCGACAGGGTTTAAGGAGTTTGACAAGAGGTCAGGCGGTTTACAGAAATCTGATTTAGTTATTATCGCTGCGGAAAGCTCACAGGGGAAGACGTCATTAGCTATGACAATAACTTTAAATGCGGCATTAAGAGGTTCTAAGGTGGCGGTCTACTCCATGGAGATGAAAAAAGAACAGATTGCGGCACGTCTGATGTCGATTCAGTCTGGCGTTCCTGCCAACGAGATACTTTACTCTAAGTTAGATCATATAAAGTTCGACATGATAGACAGGGGAATAGGAACGCTATACGACAAAGGGATTTACTTCGATGACAGGAGTACCTCTAATATAGACAACATCCTAAACTCTATTCGGTCACTAAAGATGAAGTACGACATTGATGGAGTTGTGGTAGACTACCTGCAGATTCTTAACGTGAACATGAAAGGAGCAAGTAAGGAG
>DMWH01000222.1:4197-4742 GCA_003483345.1 Clostridiales bacterium
TATAGGCAAGGGTAGGAATATTGGCGTATTCAAGTTTATATGCGGATTTGATTCAAAAACAACTAAATTTTATGATCTGGACGAAGTACCACAATACAGAGAACCAGACGCACCATTTTAATATGAAACAGACAGATTTAAAATTAATAGCAAAAGAGGTAAGAGAAACACTAAATGTTAAATCGCTACGCCCTGCACGGGCGAAGTTGGCATTTATAACAGTGGCGTTAGCAGAGGGTTATTCCGACAAAGGGATAGCAAGTTACTTGAAAGGTGATTTAGAGGACATCAGGACATTAATTAGTGAAGCAAAACAGTTATTTGACCTTGACGATGACTTTGCGGAGAAAGTGAGGGAGTTGTTATGAAAAAGTTGATTTTAGACGCATGTTGCGGAAGTAGAATGTTTTGGTTTGATAAGAATAACACGAACGTTCTTTTTGCGGATAGCGAGAATTGGATGTGTTTCATGAAAATGTAATGCTATGAAAAAACAGTGTCGCCATTGTGAGCACTCACAAAGATGGGAATGCAACAGTAAGGTG
>DMWH01000281.1:0-255 GCA_003483345.1 Clostridiales bacterium
TAGGACGTCGCCGGATAAAAGGTTGTTCCGAGGTAGCTCAATGGTGGAGCAACCGGCTGTTAACCGGTAGGCCGTGGGTTCGAGCCCCACCCTCGGAGCCATATATTGCCGAAGTGGCGGAATTGGCAGACGCACAGGACTTAAAATCCTGCGAACCACAAATTCGTACCGGTTCGAGTCCGGTCTTCGGCACCAATATAGGAAAATTATAAGTGGTAATTAAAGCATTAACGCGGGATAGAGCAGTTGGTAGCT
>DMWH01000281.1:411-12416 GCA_003483345.1 Clostridiales bacterium
TTCGAGCCCCATCCAGGTCGCCATTTGCTGGTGTAGCTCAATAGGTAGAGCAACTGACTTGTAATCAGTAGGTTAGGGGTTCAAGTCCTCCCACCAGCTTCCTATGCACTCATAGCTCAGTAGGATAGAGCAACGGACTTCTAATCCGTGTGCCGGGGGTTCGAATCCTCCTGGGTGCACCATATGACTGACTCATTAGCTCAGTTGGTAGAGCACCTGACTCTTAATCAGGGTGTCCAGGGTTCGAGTCCCTGATGGGTCATTTGAGGAAGGGGAATAAACCTCTACTTAAGGATTAGATCCATTAGCTCAGCAGGCAGAGCACTTGACTTTTAATCAAGGTGTCCGGCGTTCGAATCGCCGATGGATCACCATAATGGAGAGGTATCGAAGCGGTCATAACGAGGCGGTCTTGAAAACCGTTTGGGCGAAAGCCCACGTGGGTTCGAATCCCACCCTCTCCGTTGAAACAGAAAGTCGCATAATATTAACGGGGCGTAGCGCAGCTTGGTAGCGCATCTGGTTTGGGACCAGAGGGCCGCGGGTTCAAATCCTGCCGCCCCGATTTCAGGAAAAGCGGCACACCCCTTTCTAATGGGATAGTTCCCGTTTGGGGCTTGTAGCTCAGGTGGTTAGNNGGTTAGAGCGCACGCCTGATAAGCGTGAGGTCGATGGTTCGAGTCCATCCAAGCCCATCCAAAAATATTTTTGGGCCTTTAGCTCAGTTGGTTAGAGCGCCCGGCTCATAACCGGTAGGTCCAAGGTTCGAGTCCTTGAAGGCCCACTTTTATTTCTAAATATTATGCCCAGATAGCTCAGTCGGTAGAGCAGGAGACTGAAAATCTCCGTGTCCGTGGTTCGATTCCGCGTTTGGGCATCAAAAAAGACCCTTAGGTCTTTTTTTATTTATAAGTTATGGGGACACACCTTCTAGATAGCTCATTGTTGAAGGAATGTTCCCTTTTTTGGTTGTCAGAATGACGGTACCTGCTTTTCGGAACAACCAAATCCTTCTTCTACGATTTCTTTAACAATGCGATTTATATTGTCATAATACATCTTATTATTTAGTTTAATCGGTATCAGGTTTCTTTTTAATCCCTTTATAGAAGTATAGTTGTCAATATTATATTCATCATTGTCTAAATAGTAAAACTCTCTTATATTATTATCCTTATAAATATTAAGAGGAATATCAATTTTCAATGTTTGAGGTTTAACTGACAATACCATGTCATAATTTATGCTATGATTAATATAATCTTTTGCTATAAGAGATAAAATATTGAATTTGCATTTAATAGAATTCTTTTTGATTGTAATATCCTCATTATTAATTGTGATAATAAGGTTTTTTGTATATATAACAAAATCATACAAACTAAAAATATTATTCATAACAAATGGCAAATTATATACATCCTCGTAATTATGCTTTAATATCAAATATGAAAATTCCTTACGCTGCTCTAATCTGTAAGCTTCATACAATGTAATCACATCTTTGCCATCCAGAGTATCATTTCTATCAATGGAGAAATACTTTTCTACGGTTTTTAGTTTTAAATCTACGGTATTGATTTTATATCTAAATTTTTTTATAC
Source organism: Clostridiales bacterium (assembly GCA_003483345.1). Taxonomy (GTDB): domain Bacteria; phylum Bacillota; class Clostridia; order Tissierellales; family Sedimentibacteraceae; genus Sedimentibacter. The sequence goes on from DMWH01000281.1 coordinate 2,016, forward strand.
AATTATATAAATCAATCTTATTGAATGAATCAAAAACAAGAGTAATGTTTAATTGTTTTGCTTTTTCTGCTAGGAAAGGGATATCAAAGCTATTGCCGTTGAAAGTTACCATATATTTCTTCAATTTTATCAGCTCGTTTAAATATTTAAGGGCATCCGGCTGGTCTTGCTTATATTGACAAAATATTTGATATATTCTATATTTGTCATCCTTATAAAGCAAAAAAGTTATCGATATAATATCTGAAAATATACTCGACAAACCGGTAGTTTCAATATCTATGAATACTGCTTCCTTATAAATTTCATTTAAATAAGGGTTATCCGTTATATTATTTACTTCATACTCATTAATAAACATAGTTTTCCTTTAATAATAACTTTAAATTTTTCCTAATATTTGGTAAAATATTAGAGGGTGTTGTGAATGTATATAATAATTTCAATATTTACAGCATATGCATTTGGAATAATCAGTTATGAGTTAAATCTGTACGGCTATTATTTTACAGCTCTTCTTGCAATACTTATTTATAATTCATTAATAAATAAAAAATATATGTACAATGCCGTAATTATTGCATTTGTGATATTATCATACATTAACTGTAATTATAATTCAAGCTCGGTTCTTTCTCAATACAAAAATGAAAGTATTGTAGTTGAAGCAAAGGTAAAAAAGCAAAAAAAGTCCGGCAGCGAAAGCTACTATGCTTCAGTTATAGGCATAAACAACACTCCTATTTTAAATGAAGAAAATATTATTCTCTATACAGGTAAATATAAAAATTTTCAGGAAAACAGCATAATAAAAGCAAGGGTCAATGTTGCCGGCAGTCAATTAAACAAAAATAAAATGCTTTTTAATTATGAAAATTATTTGAGGAGCAAGAAAATCAATGCAACGGTGTTTGCCGACGAAGATGCTTATGTTATCGAGGAAAATTATTCGTTTTTAAACAATATATCAAGCAAATTCAGAAAATATACCGAAAAAACATTTTATTATAATTTAAATAAAAAGAATGCGGAAATAATATTGTCAATAATATTAGGTGATGTAAACTATTTGGAGGAAGAGCTTTACGATAATATAAAGGTAATGGGTCTTGCCCATATATTTGCTGTTTCGGGAACACATATTGTTCTCATGTATATTTTCTTATTAAATGTCTTTAAATTTGTTTTAAGCAGAAGATTCAGCTGGTTATTGTCTTGGTGTATTATATGGTTTTACGGGTTTTTAATCGGGTTTCCCTTGTCAATTATGAGGGCTTTGGTTATGTTTACTCTGCTTTTCGGCTCCGAGGTTTTGTACAGAAAATACAATTCACTGAATTCCATCGGCCTTGCAGCTCTTGTGTTGACTATTTACAACCCTTTTTGGATTTTTGATGCAGGATTTCTACTATCCTTTTCGGCAGCACTAAGTTTCATAATATACGGCAAATATATAAAGACAAAAACCACTGTTTTAAGAACCGTATATATGTATTTATTTCTTCAAATATTTACCTTGCCTGTAATAGTATATTATTTTAATTTTGTCCCTGTCATGGGTGTTCTTTATAACTTGCTGCTTTTGCCCGTATTTACATTTATTATGATTTATGGATTTATTCTTTTGATATTAAATTCATTTGCTCATATTATATTAATTATTCCTTTTAATATATATGATTATATTTTGCACAGCCTTAGATATATTATTGATATTTCAGATAAGTCTGCTTTTAACGGCTTAATAATGCCTACTTTATCTTTATGTCAAACTATATTTTTCTATATTACATTATTTTATATGATATACATACATAATAATAAAAAATGCAATTGCAAAAAAATCGGTATTTTTGCAATTGTCAGTCTTTATTCCATTACCTATATTGCATTTCCAATGATGGATGACAGTCTTTATTTAAATATTGCAGATGTGGGACAAGGATTATTTACAACAATCAAGTATAAAGGATTAAATATGATTTGCGACTGCGGCAGTACAACTAATAAGCAAATGGGAGAATACATTGCTGTCCCTTACTTGACAAAAAGAGGAATAGCACAAGTTGATGGAATATTTATAAGCCATTGGGACGAAGACCATTATTCCGGCTTAAATGACATTTTAAACAGCCATATAAAGGTTAATAATATATTCTCATCAAACAGCAATGAAAATTATACAAATGTGCAGAAATTAAATGCAGGCTGTCAAATGAAGTATGATGATAATTTAAGTATGGAAATACTGTGGCCTTATAAAGATTTATCTTTAAACAATACTAATAATTCATCCTTGGTGATTTCTTTGAATTATAAGGGCAGAAGGATTTTGCTTCCCGGAGATATAGAAGAGGAAGCGGAATACGCTATTTATAATGGTTTAAATGCTTATGATATAGTCTTGGTTCCTCATCACGGAAGCAACACATCTTCAACAGTGCAGTTTGTTGATGCCGTAAGGCCGAAAATTGCTGTTTTAAGCTATGGAAGAAATTTTTACGGGATTCCTCATGAAGAAGTTATATCGAGGTACAGAAATACAGGCAGCAAGATTTTTTCCACATTTGAGGATGGAGAAATAAATATAGTTTTAAAAGATAACAATTTATATTATAATACTTATATGAATGAAAAATCCGACAATTATTATAAATTGTATTTAATCGGAATAATATACAAGCTGAGCATATTTTGTTTTTTATTATTTTGGATGTTGAAAGGTGAAAGTTATGAGCTTTAATTTGATTAAAAACATGGCAGATAAAAATAAGCTTCCCAATTGCCTGCTGCTTTACGGGAACGAAGAATATTTTATTGATTATTCTATAAAGTATATAAAATACAAATATATTGATAAAAACTATGAGGATATGAATTATGCCGAATTTGAAAAGCCGGCAAGCTTGAAAGACTATTTTGAGTTTGCCTACACATTTCCTTTTATGTCAGAAAAAAAATTATGCGTAATTAAGGAAGCCGGTTTTTTTACATCGACGGGATCCTTAGATAAAAAAGAAGAAGATAGACTATTAAATTTCATTGATGAGAATGAAACTTGCATATCAATTTTTGTAATTAAGGACGGGAAAGCGGATTCAAGGAAGAAAATTGTAAAGAAGCTGAAGGATAATAAGGCAGTATTTGAATTTAACAGGCTGACGGAAGGCGAGCTGACAAAATATATTACAGAAGAATTCAAGAAAAACAACTTTAAAATTTCAATGTCTGATGCAAATTATATGGCAAATAACACCGGTTATTTGGAATATGAAAGCACAGTAAGCCTGTATCATGTCAATAATGAAATTAATAAAATTATGTCTTATAATAAAGAAAAAAAGAATATAACAACTTCCGATTTAGATTTGTTAATGATTAAATCCATTGAAAGCAATATATTCAGATTAGTTGACTGCATATGCGAAAATGATAAGAAAAGTTCATTTGAGATATTGAATGAGATGCTTTTAAACAATACCCCCGAGCAATATATATTTCATATGATTACAAGGCAGTACAGAATGCTGTATCAATATGTAATGCTACAAAAAAAAGGATATAGTTACAATGAAATAATGAGCAAAATGAAAATAAAGAATTTTGTAGCTTCCAAGCTTGCTAAACAATCCAAAAATTTAAATATGGAAACTATCGAATACTATATGAAGAGGTTTTTGGAAATAGACAGTAAAATAAAAACCGGNNGACAAATTAAAAAGACCAATCAGGTCTTTATAATTATGCTACTTTATTAAATTTCTTTGTTAATCTACTTACTTTTCTTGCTGCAGCGTTCTTATGAATAGTGTTCTTTGCAGCAGCCTGATATAATTTCTTTTCGCATATTTTTAAATATTCTTTAGCTTTTTCGTAGTTGCCTTCACTTAAGGCTGTTTCAAATTTCTTAATATATGTTTTAATTTCAGATTTTCTGCTCTTATTTGCCTGAGTTTTTTTGTTTATAATTAAGATTCTTTTCTTTGCAGATTTAATATTTGCCAAAATATCCACCTCCTATTTCAGAATTTCGCAGTCTCATTCACCAATATTATCGCTAGGGCATCTTTGACAGCAAATCAATTATACAGACTATTAATGCAAAAATCAAGTAAAAAGAATAAAAAATACAAAAAAACTCAGAATAAAAATCAGATGTAAATTTTATATAGAATTTTGCATATCCTGAGCGGCAGCGGAGGAACTATGATAGGAGGAATTATGTACAGAACGGATTTGGCGTATGAAGCTAATGAGTCACTTGCAAAAAAAATAGAGGGTATAACATTAAATACTCACAGTTATAGCCATGGTGAAGTTGTAGAACTTGAAATAAAAGATAAGGAAGCAGAAAAGGCAGTAGGAAAGAAGATGGGAAAATATATTACTTATGAAACTAAAAGCCTTAAAAGTCTTTCGGAGAAATCAAGAAATGAAGTTATAGATATATTGTCAAAAGCTATAAGGGATATATCCGGACTCGGCAGGGAGAAAATATTGGTGGTGGGATTGGGAAACAGAAATATTACGGCTGATTCCTTAGGACCTAAGACCCTGGATAAAATTAAAGTTACGGCTCAGTACTTCAAAGCATATAATAAGGACTTTGACGAGGATTTTAACGAGGTTTCTATATTAGAGCCGGGGGTATTAGGCACGACGGGAATTGAAACGATTAATACAATTGTTGGAGTTGTCGAAAAAATCAAGCCTTCATTATTAATTATCATAGATGCATTAGCATCACGAAAAATGAGAAGACTTTGTGCAGTTGTTCAAATAACAGATGCAGGTATAGAGCCGGGATCAGGAATTGGAAATATGCAGGGCTCATTAAATAAAGAAACCATAGGCACAAAGGTTATAGCCTTAGGCATACCCACTGTGGTTGATACTGCCACCATTGTAAATGATACAATTGAATTGATGGAGAAAAAATTAAGCAATAAAACTGATGACGTAGGAAAGATAATGGGTATTTTAAGCGATTTGGAGTATAATGAGAAACATGCATTTATAAAGGAAATTTTAAGCCCCATGTATGGAGAATCAATTGTAACGCCAAGTTATGTGGATGAAATAATTGATTCATTGTCAAGTTTATTGGCAGAATCCATAAACAGAGCAGTACATCCCGGATATGTAAATTCGTAATATAATTGTAAAAATTAACAGTGTTATTCAGGAAACAATACACATATACATTAATATATTACTTTATAGATATTTTATGGAGTAGTATATTACTATGAAGAAAATATGTGGAGTTGATATCATGAAGAGACGAAGAAAAAACAAGGATGGAAGGTCTTTTTACATGGTGATGTCTATATTTTGTTTGACAGCACTTTTTTTGGGATACAGTTTTGTGTACAATTTATCTGAGGAGAGGAAGACAGGTAAAGAAGTTACGACAATTTTCATTAATTATAATACTGATAAAAGTAAAGACGGAAATTTGAGTACATTTGATAAGGTTATGTCTTATTTTAACTTATTTCTTGAAAAAACTTTTAAAGGGAAAAAGAGTAATGATGTAGAGTTAATCGAGAACATTGATACACAATCTTATGAAAAAGATATTGTTAGAACAATAGCCAGCGAGGATACGAAGAAAGATTTGGAAATTTTTAATGAAAGCCGGTATGAACCTGAATCTGACAGTGAAGTATACCTGACAAGTAAACGAAAAGAGAATTTTTTTAAAGTTATTTCAAAAACATCAAGAAGCAGCGCTCCAAGAAGAAAATTATTCATAAACGCTGCTTCTGTTATTAATAATTTTAATATTGTGTTGTTTCACACTCATGGAACCGAAGCATTTGAAGAAAGTTATGAAACGAATTACCGCTCCTTGGATGAAAATTTAAATATTTTGGGAATAGGAGCAAAGATTTCTAATAATTTGCTTAATAAAGGCATTAAGAATACTCACTTAAAAGATTACAACGATTATCCCGATTACAACTCTTCATATGCAAATTCAAATTATGCGGTAAGACAAGTTTTGTCAGACAGCAAAAAAAATATACTAATTGATTTACACCGTGACGGTGCCGAAGAAAATTCCAATTATGAAGCAATTCTTTCGGAAGTGAAAACTACCGAGATAAACGGCAAAAAAGCTGCAACCTGTACCTTGGTTGTGGGGAATAAAAATTCAAACGCTTCGAAATTAAAAGAAAATGCAGGAAGACTGTATGAAATAGCGTATGAGATGTACCCGGGACTTATGCGAAAAATCATTTTTAGGGAAGGAGCATATTTTAATCAGTATTTATCAGATTATTCTTTCCTCATAGAGGTGGGATGCACATTAAATACATATGAAGAAATTGAATATACCGCGGATTTATTAACTGAAGTATTATATGAGTATATTAATGAAATTGAATAATAATCTTTTACAATTACGTCAACATTTGATATAATACCCATAGCTTAAATTTGGGAGGGTAACTTATTTGGACAGAAAAAAATATATAAGGAACTTTTCGATAATTGCCCATATAGATCACGGGAAATCTACATTAGCAGACAGGTTGATAGAAAATACGGGGCTTCTTACACACAGGCAAATGCAGGAGCAGGTTTTGGACAATATGGACCTGGAAAGAGAAAGAGGAATTACAATTAAGCTCCAAACCATAAGTTTATTGTACAAGGCTAAGGACGGAAATAATTACACTCTTAATTTAATAGATACTCCGGGACATGTCGATTTTAACTACGAAGTTTCAAGGAGCTTAGCAGCTTGTGAAGGAGCTGTTTTAGTCGTGGATGCAGCTCAGGGTATTGAGGCACAGACACTGGCAAATGTATATTTGGCCTTAGACCAGGACCTTGAAATAGTTCCTGTTATAAATAAAATTGATTTACCCAGCGCAAGACCTGATGAAATAAAACAAGAAATTGAAGATGTAATAGGTCTCGATTGCTCTGATGCACCTCTTATTTCAGCGAAGGACAATATAAATATCGAACAAGTTTTAGAAGCCATAGTAACAAAGATACCGCCTCCGACAGGGGATGAAGATGCACCCTTAAAAGCTTTGGTATTTGATTCCTATTATGACAGCTACCGAGGTGTTGTGGCATATATAAGAATCAAAGAAGGTCAGGTTAAAAAGGGAGACAAAATAAAAATGATGTCAACAGGTAAAACCTTTGATGTCACAGAGGTTGGAATAATTTCACCTACACAGAAGCCGGTACCTTGTCTTTATTCGGGAGATGTGGGTTATTTGTGTGCCAGCATGAAGGAAGTAAAAAGCTGTCAGGTTGGAGATACAATAACTAATAATGCGAATCCTGCAAAAGAGCCTTTGCCGGGATATAAAAAGGTTACGTCCATGGTTTTCTGCGGTATTTATCCGGCAGAGGGAGAGGAATACAACAGTGTGAGAGATGCATTGGAAAAACTTCAGGTAAATGATGCTTCCTTAATTTTTGAGCCGGAAACATCAGTTGCCTTAGGATTTGGATTCAGATGCGGATTTTTGGGTCTTTTGCATATGGAAATAATTCAGGAAAGGCTTGAAAGGGAATTTGATTTAAATATTATAGCAACAACTCCAAGCGTAATATACAAAGTATATAAGACTGACGGAGAAATGATTGTTTTGCAAAATCCTACAAATATGCCTCCGGTGCAGGAAATCGAATATATGGAAGAACCGATAGTTGCTGCATCCATAATGAGTCCTACAGAGTATGTGGGAGCAATTATGGAGCTGTGCCAAAACCGCAGAGGTGCATTTGTAAATATGGAATATATGGAAGCAAAAAGAGTTATTCTACATTATAAATTACCTTTGAATGAAGTAATTTATGATTTCTTTGATTCCTTAAAATCAAAAACAAGAGGATATGCATCCTTGGATTACGAGCTTGACGGTTATGTACGCTCTGAATTGGTTAAAATGGATATTCTAATAAATTCCGAATTGGTAGATGCATTTTCAATAATTGTTCATAAAGATAAAGCTTACGAAAGAGGAAGAGCAATAGTAGAAAGACTTAGAGATGTAATCCCGAGGCATTTGTTTGCAGTGCCTCTTCAGGCTGCAATAGGAAATAAAATAATTGCAAGAGAGACCGTAAAAGCACTCAGAAAAGATGTTCTTGCAAAGTGTTACGGCGGAGATATAACCAGAAAGAAAAAGCTTTTGGAAAAGCAAAAAGAAGGCAAGAAACGAATGAGACAAATAGGAATGGTGGAGGTTCCACAGGAAGCATTCCTTGCAGTTTTGAAATTTGATGAAGATTAAGTATGCCCTAACCCCATTTATCAGAGTATTTTTTCTGATAAATGGTTGGTAGGTCAACCGCACAGAATGCCAAATTTGTGCGACGAAAGGAGCAANNAAAATGATTTCATCGGTATCAGCATTAATAATAGTAAGACCCTTTTCTTCCCAATTTGATGAGCCGAGATAACCCAACCTGTCATCCCATGCATCGTCGTATTCGTCTTTTGATACCAATTCATTATCAACATAGTATTCAACTTCTGTTTTAATTAATTTAAAACCATCTTGGCTAAAATAGTTTTGTTCTTCATCATCAAAATCATAATAATCTTCATCATAATCAAAATCATCATAATAATTATCATCTTCATTTTCATCAGTATATAGATAACCGTAATTTATCAAATTGTACAAACATTCAAACATATCATCAAGTGTATCATTGTTTGCATATGCATCGCCCAATTTTACAAAAAAATCCAATATTTCCTTATTTTTAATTTCATATGTTACTATATCCTTGGTGTAAAGCATTTCTTTCCAATCTCCGCTTTCACTGATTATTGTTACTCTCATATTACTCCCCCTTGCCACCATAACTGTTAGTAAAATTTTATGCGCCCAAATACATATTATGTTTATGATTAGTGAAAACAGAGAATAAATATTTTGTTTGTTATTTGAATTGAGTCAAAAAAAAAGGTCATTCTATGAATAACTTTCATTAGAAGGCAACGACAAGAACGGGCTATCCATAGAAATGACAATGAAGAAGATAATACTATATATTTGCATACAATATTTCATTGGGGTGCTTGATTTCTATTATATTTGTGCCATGCCCGGCAATTGCATTTTTAAAGTCTGATGTAACTTTGTAATCATCCCAAAAATGCATTGGAATAAACAGCTTAGGGTTTAATTTATCAATAAAGTATTGAGCGCCGCACAAGTAATTATTTTCAAGCCTTCTGTCAACAGGAAAGAATGCAATATCAATTTTCACGCCGTGCTTTACAATATCTGCCATAATGCTTTTGAAATTATCTTCCATAGTTTTTTCTTCTTCAGGCGTATCATCATACCATTTCCACCAGTTTAAATCACCGGCATGAAATAAGTTTAAACCGTCTATATTGACCATAAAACTAACTCCTTCATCAGTAGAACCAAAAATATTCAGTTTTATTTCATTGATTGTAAGTTCGTCTCTTGGTCTTACTATAAATAGATTATCAATTTTATTATAAATTTTTATATCAGAGGATAATATGTAATATGTACTCGGTTTTTTATTTATCCAGGATAAAACATTATAATTAAAATGGTCTTGATGTGAATGAGAGCTGAATATATAAAGAGATTTAGGGCTTGAGAATACATCTTTGAGCAATTTAGAAAAATCAAAATCAGTTTTATCATTTTTGTGATTGAAATAATCAAAAAGCAAAAATGAATTCATTGTTTCTATCAGAAAACAGCTATGGTAAATATATCGAATTATCATAATACCTCCACAAATATATATGAGTTTCTTAATTATAATATAATCCTAAATTATGAGCAATACTATAATTAAATATAACTTAAGACAGTATGCTCATAAATTTTTGTAATTACAAAATAAATGTTTGTAATTATTAAATCCGCATTATATAATGAGAAGTTGAAAAAAATGGAAAGAGGTAAAAAAATCAATGAAAATTGAAAATATAGTTTTAAATAATAACATTCAAAGAGCTTTGGATGATATGGGCTTTGAAGAAAGCACCCAAATCCAGCAAGAGGCAATTCCTTTAATATTGGAAGGGAAAGATGTTGTAGGACAGTCAAATACGGGAACCGGAAAAACAGCAGCTTATGCAATTCCTATTCTTGAAAAAATAGACAAAGAATTGAGAGTGCCCCAGGCATTAATCCTTCTGCCAACGAGAGAGCTGGCTGTCCAGGTTGCCAATGAAGTAAGAAAAATAGGCAAATATATGGAAGGTATCAAAGCTGTAACAGTGTATGGAGGAGCTGATATCAGAGAACAGATAAATAAACTTAAGGGAGGAGCTCAAATAATTGTTGGAACCCCCGGCAGGATTATAGATTTGATTGAAAGACATGTAATAAAACTTAGCGAGCTAAGAATTGCTGTTTTGGA
>DMWH01000122.1:0-9406 GCA_003483345.1 Clostridiales bacterium
TTAGAGAAAAACAAACTGTTTGCTTATGACTACGGCTCGGACATAAAAAGTCTGACAAGCATTTTGGGTGAATTAAAGAGTCTTAAAATAAATATAACCCTTGATATATGCCATGCCCTTTCTGTCTGTAATAAATACAGGGAAGAAAAGGGAAGGGACCTTGAAATAGAAGCTTTCATAAAGGAATATGCCAAGTATTTGAAGCTTGTGCATCTTAACAATGTATCAGGCTTTGGGGAAACAAAAGAAAATCACGGGCTACCGTATAAAGAGACAGAAGAAGACATGATGTTGCTTCAGAGAATCTTTAATGCTCTGCATAATATTAATTACAACGGATTCATAACCGTGGAAGTGATTGACGATAACTACAATAACCCCGAGAATATGATAACTACCGTTAAAACATTAAAAACTCTCGGAGTAGTATAGAGTATTTATAATTTTTTTGTATTTTTGGAATAGTTTTTATATATCCTGCGTATTATGTAGATATCATAATATGAGGATACACGCTTAATGTGTAATCAAAACAAAGGAGGTATTTATGAGGTTTAAAAGGCAGCTTGTAATTGCAATATTGTTATTTGTTTTAATGAAACAATTTTTTTACCCAACAATTATACCTTCGCCGTCAATGTATCCTACGCTACTTATTAATGATTATTGTTATTATTTTAAAACAAAGAATGTGGAGGATGGAGACATAATATTATTTGCATTGGGCGATTCCGGTATATTCTACACAAAAAGAATAATAGCAATAGGCGATAGCAATGGGACAAAAGTAAGAGTTGATTTAGACGGAGTATATGTTGACAATGTAAAACTCTACGAAGGACCACAGGGGTCAAAAATGGATGAAATTACTTTGGATGAAGGTCAGATATTCGTAATGGGCGACAACAGGACAAATTCACTTGACAGCAGATATTTCGGACCTATAACCAAAAACGAAGTTTTAGGAAAATTAGCGTTGAGAATACCATTAGGAAAAATTATTGAGGGAGGAAACTAATGAAAGGATTACTGATTGCTGAAAAACCTTCCCTGATGAAAAGCATCCAGAAGGTTTACAATGATAAACGCCCAATTTCAGATGCTCTTGATTTTGCTTGTTTCGCAGGGCATTCCATGACATTGTACGAACCTGAAGATTACGATGAGAAGTACAAATCGTGGAATAAGGCAGATTTGCCCATAATTCCAGAAAATTTCACGTATAAACCGCTGGATGCCAATAAGAAAATGGTAAAGGATCTAAACGATAAAATTAAAAACGGCGGATATGACTATGTGATAAATGCTTGCGATGCCGCAAGAGAAGGGGAACTTATTTTTTACAGCTTTTACGGAACATATAAGCATAAACTGCCTGTAAAAAGATTCTGGGCAAGTGATACAACGGATGCTTCAATAGTAAAGGCTTTAAAAAGCTTAATCCCTGAAACGGAAAAAGATTTGGTAAATTTGCAGAAATCAGCAAGATTAAGAGCCCAAATGGACTGGCTTTACGGAATGAACTTTACAAGAGCTTTGTCTTTGGCTGCCAACTCAACAATACCTGTAGGAAGAGTAATGACTCCTACACTTAAAATGTTGGTTGACAGGGAGCTGGAAATCAAGAATTTCAAACCGCAGGACTATTACGAGCTGGTGCTTGAAATTGAAAAGAACGGAATAAAATTCAATGCTTTAAGGCTTGTTCCGGAAGAATATAAAGATACAAGGATGTTTGATAAAAAGGAAGCTGACGAAGCTCTTACAAAAGTAGGAGATAAGATAAAGGTAAGAAGAATTACGGAGCAAAAAGAAACAATATATCCTTCCACCCTTTATTCCTTACTTGAGCTTCAAAAGGATGCCAACAGGTATTTCGGTTATACGGCAAGCCAGACTTTGGATATAGCCCAAAAGCTGTACGAAGAAAGAAAGCTTCTGTCATACCCGAGAACTGAAAGCAGATTCCTGTCAACGGCTATGGTGCCTGAAATACCTAAACATCTTGAAGTAATCAAAAATGTTCCCGAGTTAAAGCTTTATGTCGAAAAACTTACAGAACCCGAAATTATGAAGGTTCTCTCAACCAAAAAGTACGTTGACGATGCAAAGATAGCCGACCATCACGCCATTATTGTTACTCAAGATAAACCTGACTTGTCAAAGCTCACACAGGATGAAAAGAACATTTATATACTGGTGGCAAAGAAACTTCTCTCTATATTTCTCCCTCCGTACATAATCTCGAAAACAGAAGTAATACTGTCAATCCAGAAGGAATTTTACAGGGCAAACGGAAAAGTTGAGGTCCAAAAAGGATTTTCAGTTCTTTACGGAAACGCCATGAAGGATACCATACTTCCACCCTTAGTTGAAAAAGAAATTCTTCCTGTAACGGGATCAAAACTTGAAGCCAAAAAGACAACTCCACCGGCAAGGTATACAGACAGAACAATTCTTGATGCCATGCAGAATGCCGGGAAGACTTTGAAGGTTAAAGAGCAAAGAGAAATATTAAAAGAAGCTGCAGGCTTGGGAACTCCAGCCACAAGATCAGGAATTCTTGATAAAATAGAGAAAAATAAGTGGATGGTGAGAAAAGGGAAGTCTATCTATGCAACAGACCTTGGGATTTCCGTTATCAAAGTAATCGGCGAAGACCGGGACATTTGTTCTCCTGCTTTAACTGCTGTATGGGAGAAAAAGCTAAGGGAAATTGAAGATGATAAGTTTATCGGTGACTTCAGGAAGGAACTTAATGAGTATATCATAAAGGAAACTCAGTCGATAATAGCGGAGACAAAAGAGATAAATCCCGGAGGAAAGGAAAAGAAGGAAATAAAGGAAGTCGGTGTTTGCCCGATTTGCGGGGAAAAAGTTCTGGTAGGTAAAAACTTTTACCTTTGCAAGAACTATAAGAACCCTTGTAGATTCATTATTCCTAAAAACTATATGGGAGCAAAATTCTCCGAATCCGATGTTAAAGGGATGCTGAACGGTAAATCTACAAAACCAAAGAAAATAAAATTTAAGGATGGTAAAGAAGCGGAAAAGGAATTTGTAATTCAGGACGGTTATTTACAGTTTGTAAAAAAGTCCGGAGGACATACTATTTCGGATGAAAATAAGAGCAAGATGAGAAAGCTTGGGAAATGTCCCAAGTGCGGAAGTCAGGTTTTATCGGCAACAGATTTCTTTGTTTGTACCGGATATCCTATGGAGTGCAGCTTTACAATCAAGAAGGTTATAAAGGACGCACGCATAACGGATGAAGATATGGAAAAGATGTTAAAAGGAGAACATTCCGATGTTCATACCTTTACATGGAAAAACGGAAAGAAAGGAAATGCGACCATCTATATTGATGACGGGATGATAAAATTTGATTTCGTAAAATAGAAAAACCGCTTTAATTATCTAAAGCGGTTTTTTGTTGACCGAAATAGCATGTTTATAAGAAAATCAATCCGTAAATATCCTTGAAAGTTACAACAATAATGAGCCCTACAAGGAAGGTCAGTCCTACATTGTGTATTCCTTCCTGAATTTTTACAGGAATTTTTCTCCCGAATACAGCTTCTATAAGGCAGAACAAAGCCCTTGCTCCGTCTAATGCCGGAATAGGAAGCAGATTAAATACTCCTATATTGACTGCAATAAACGAAAGCATTATAAGATAGGAGTAAGTTGAAGAATTTAAACTTTCTGTTATCGCTTCTGTTATTCCTATAGGTCCGGATAAATCTTTTAATCCGTATCCTCCGGAAAGAAGATTCTTAAAGCTGTCAAATATTATAGACAGGAAATTCTTAAACAAGTCATTGGCAAGCTTAAAGTTTTCAAATAACTTAGCTGCTTCAAAGTCTAAATGCCCGTTTTCAACAAAAATGCAAACAAACAAGACAACTAAATACCCGAAAAGTATATTGGAAACGGAACCCGCCAATAATGTCGTTATTTTAGCTGTTGTGCCGGCTTTGCTGAAGGGAACACCTTCAGAGCTTTCAACATCTAATTTTTCGGGCATTTGAACATATCCTCCAATTGGGAACAAAGATAATTTATATGTAATACCGTTTTTGGTCTTCGATATTATCTTAGGCCCGAAACCTATTGAAAATTCGCTTACTCTGATTTTAAATAGCAGTGCGGATATATAATGTCCCATTTCATGAGTTATGATAAGCACTGCAAAAGAAAAAATACCTACTAAAATTTTTTCGGTCATATCCAAGCAACACATCCTTTCATTGTCTATATTATATAATACGCATAAGACACAAAAAATATTCTAATATATTTTTACTGATTTTGGAATATATAAGGAAGGAATTGCGTAATATATGGTAGTCAAATTTAAGGAGCATATATATTTATATGTAATTAATATAAAGGAGAGGTGAATATGGCTGGAGAAAAGGACAAAAAACAGATATTAAAAATATCTGGAAAAAAACAATTCCTCGAAGTCATGGCCAACTGTATCAATATTGACCGCTTGTATATCAACTTTGAAGACTATGATGATACGAAGCCTAAGGGTCAGAGGAAAGGACAACAGGTGCAGATATATATTGATATGCTGGATGCATATGTATTGGCTAAAGATATATTCTCGGGCAAAATAGATGCATTAGGCAAGAAAAGCCGGGAAACAGCTAAAGCAGGCGGTTATACTTACGCCAAAGAAGTATTTTCAAGGATAGGCGGCGTATCAGCCGTTAAATTAGCTAAAATGGGAGCTCCACGTAAAGACAAAATGAGCTTGTCACGAACATTTAAAATCACCCCCGGAATAAAAACCAAATGGGTTTTATCAGCAGAAAGCGGACCGGGAGAGGAGGATGCCAACAGACTAATTGTTCCGAAGTATAAAACTCCGGAGCAAATCATACGGGTTGGGATGAATGACGAACAGTTGAAAGTATTCGCATCTGCTATCGAGTTATTAGCTCATGCATGGATGCGTGAAAAAATCAATGGTTTAGTATTAACACAAGAAATAAAGATGTAAAAAAAAAGAGACCTTCCTTTTTTAGAAGGTCTTTTTTTATATTATGGAATTGTTTAAAACTGTAACAACATAGTATAACAGAGGATAAAGCACCAGTAAGAATAAGGCGACCAAAGGAAGGGCAAGAGTTCCTTGAGTAAGGAATAAGTTTACCAAATTCTTTTTCTCCTGTTTTTCTTTGTTGTCAGCTAATATATCCTCAAGAGAATTTTCAAGCATTCTAACCGTATCTAAACGGCTGTAGTACATCATATTACTTAAAGCTCTTATTGAGAACTCAAATCTCGTATCCCTGAACTCTTTTATCAGGTATTCATAGCTTTCCTTGGAATTTCTTAAATTTATAAGGTAAGCGGTTTTAAAGATATTCTTATATCTTGTGTTCAGGGTGCCAAGGGTTTCGAATATTTCGTTTATTGACTTACCTGTCTTAAGAGATAGAATAAGGAACAACTGCAAAACCGGAAGGTCTTTGGTTCTTTGGGCTTTTACCGATTTTGCCATCGAGTTTAAGTAAAGTGACGGATATACGCATATTATGCCCGAAAAGATCAGAATGAATATCTTGATTTTCATCAGGTTACTATTTGTAAATCCCAATGCAGGAAATAATGAAGGTGCATTTTGGAATAAAATCATTAAAATAGTCATAAATGTCAAGCCGAAGAAGGCAAACAGAAACTGGACAACAACAAAGCTTCTGTATGTGATGACATTATAGAGCTGGGCATCAACAATTTTCTTTTTGATTTCAACGGCCTGTTTGGATTCTTCGGTTTCATCAATAAATTGTGAAAACGGGAATGTATAACTCAACGCTATAAGTTTTCCTGTCAATGTTCCGTCTGAAAAACGGGACATTAAATTGTTGGATTTTCTTTTTGCTTTCCTTTCTTTTTTTTCTCTTTTGACTTGTGCGTCCGCTTCACTGTTGAATATGGAATAGGCAAAGACAAAAGAGCCCATAAGCAGAAGCATTATAATGTATAAAGTTTTAGTCGGGTCTAATTGGTATACAATATTAAAAAGTAAATTTAAAATATTGTTCATTTTATTTCTTTCCCTCCATATTGAAATCACTTTTGTTCCCCAGTTTCTTAGTTATAATTATAACTCCGAAAACGCTGGCATATCCCAAGAACAGCATAAGAAGACCGAAAGGAGATCGTAAATATGCTGCTACGGCTTTATCGGTGAAGAATAAGAATGTAATAATATTACCTACAACTCCGACAGTGGATAAAATGTAATTCAATGCAACATTGTATCTTTTATCCGATATTAACTTTCTCTTTAACGCATTATCCTGAGCTATCATAGTCCTGAGATACCTTAAATTAACAAGGGTATCTTCCTTTTTGGCATCTTCTTTGTATTTAATCAGTATTGAGAACAGGGAGTTAAGCCAAATGGAATTTGTTCTCTGCTTATATTTGTTTAATACGCTTAAATGACCGGATGATGTCATTTCTCTTGCCATAGTGGAAAACATATCTTTAAAAGGTTTATCTATTGCAAGTGATGTTTCATAAATAACTGTTTGAATTTCATCGCTTTTTGAAAAGCTTCTTATAATTACATCAATTACCTCAGGGAGATTATATTCCGATCCGCTTGACTTATTTTCGTTTAAATTTTTAATAATAATGGAAATAAGCAGATTAAGAATAAGGAAAACTATAAGCCCCATCAGTATTCCTGAGTAAAGTGCGGCCAAAAGTGAAATAATTACTACCCCCAGTATTGTAACTTTAACATAAGAAAACGGCTTTTTTACTTCTCTTTCGGTAAAATAATTCTCCAATAGATTAAGATAATCCGATATAGGTCCTGCTTTTGACTGCATCTTTTCTTTTCTGAGTCGTTCTTTGTAAATGTCTATTTCTTTTTCTTCTTTCTGAATTTGCTTTACCTTTTTATGTTTTCTAACATAGAACAGGTATATAACGGCTGCATAAAACAGGATGAATATGTACATAATGTTAGAAAATGTAGTAACCATTTCCTTACTTAAGAAAGGAATATTAATCGGAAACATCAACATCACCCCAGTTTTTGAATTTTGACATTGGTACGCCGTTTTTATTTAAGCTTTCAACAAGTCTCTTGCTTATTTTACCTGATTTTCTGTAGTATCCTTCAGTGGGATTTTCGGGATCGATAACCCATTCATATAATTTATTCATACCAGCATAGTTTCTGTTTTCGTCAAGCATTACTTCCGATATGGAGTAAATTCTTATCTTACTGCCAAACTTACCCATAATCATGATGATATCTATTGATTTTGCCAGTTTGTTCTTTATATATTCACTGTTTTCGTTCCCGGTTCCTGAAGACATGTACATGTCTACACACATATCAAGAAATGATGCGTCATCAAGAGCATGAGCCGTAAACATATTGCCTTTGGTTTTTAGGTTGGCCTCATATATCTGTCTGAATTCTTCTCCTCTTGACTCCGGTACTATAACCCTTGATGAAGTGGTTCTTAAAGAAGCTTTCATCAGTTTGCCAAAGGTAAATCCTTTGTTATCGTCAACGGTCAGAAGTAGTATGTCGTGACCTTTTAAAACCCTGTTAATATCTGTTTCAACTACGGATGCGATGACGCATTTTCTTTCCGACTTTTCAGTATAGGATAACAGGTAGTTTATCATGGTGGTTTTACCGGTACCCATTTCACCGCCTATTCCTATATTGGCTTTACCTTTTACAAGAAGTCCCAGAAGTTCGTAAAGCTCGTCATTAATTGTTCCGCTTTTCTTCATGTTTTCAAGATCCGGGACAAAGTTGGTGAACTTTCTGATATTTAGTATGTAGTTCTCAGAAGCATTCGGTACGATAATGTTAATTCTGTCCTTATTTTCCCTTGTTGCTTCGATAACGGCATTTTCAACACTGTTTATTTCCTTGTTCTCAAATGCTATGGTCCTTGAAAAGACCTGAACCAATTCGTCAAGATTTGAAAAAGTCTTATCATATTTATATTTTACATTGTTCTTGATGTAGTAAATTTCGCTTATAAAGGTAGGGAATGTAGAAGCTGTTACCATTATTTCGCCGACTTCCGAGTCATTATCAAGCTCTTCCAATACTCCCATACCGTAAAGCCTTGAAAATATCTTTTCGGCATAGAGTTCTGTTTCTTCTTCTGTAAGATCGAATGATTTTTCGCCTGCCAGATATTTCTTTATTTTTGAAATCAAATATGTTTTTGCGTTTTTATCATAAGACGCTCTCTGAAGCATGGCTGAATGAAATTCTACTTCTTCTTTTGTACCTACGGGAAAGTCCATTTTACTTTCAATAAAAA
Organism: Clostridiales bacterium; assembly: GCA_003483345.1. Lineage (GTDB taxonomy): Bacteria > Bacillota > Clostridia > Tissierellales > Sedimentibacteraceae > Sedimentibacter. Next base: position 8,331 of record DMWH01000122.1, read on the forward strand.
GCTCCATTTTTTGAAAATTTAATTCTTCGTCAGTCAACTGCGTGGCATTTTCACTATGCTCGATTTTATCTGTATCAAGCATATTGCCGCTTTTATCCAAATACCTGATTGTGACCGGCAGATAACTTTCTTCTACTTTAATTACACCAACATCAATAGGTGTTTTTGATAATATTCTTCCATTGGAACTGATTTCTATAATTACAAAATCTTCATCGCTATTGAACTTTAATTCTTTAATGTCTACAACTTCTTCGCCATTTGTAATTATAATGTTTTGAGTGTATAACATACAAAGCCTCCTTATACTTGTTCTCTAAATTACAGTTTACTGCTGGGTTTCTTCGGCTTCTTCAGCGGTGTCATCAATAGTGTTAAATACTACCTCATCAGGATTAAAATGAGTTAAAGTAGATATAATATTAGCAATGCTCGGGTTGACAATTTTGGTAGCAATTATATCTCCTGCATAATCTGCGGCATAATAACTTTTTAATTCCTCTTCGGATACTATAATGGAAAAGGCAAAGTCATTTTTTGCATTAGTCTTTACTGTTTCCTCTTCGTCTGTTACTTTTTCAACTTTCTTAGCAATAAAAACAGTTTCTATACTGAAAGTTTTTTCCTTCTTATCAGCTTTGGCTACATATACATTGACTAAATCCCCGGGCTGAATATTATCGTAATACTTGGGTACAACAGTGGTTAATAAATTTTTATCCGGGGTATAACCCTCTTCCGCTATGTGCGAAAAAGCAAGTATTTCCTTCTGATAAATAGTGTTTTTCGCAACACCGCCCGTAACATCGGACATTTTAACAACATAATCCGATGAAATTGCTGTAGCCGGCAGTTTTATTGCTGTAAAATCTTCTTCTTTAATTTCTGTCAACGGGCTTATGTCTTTGTTTGCAATATAAACTGTTACTTTTTCACTTGCGGAAATTTTGGGAAGATATATATTCTGCAAATAGAACATGAAAACAGCTATAGCTATCAGAGTAAGCGTAAAGAAGAATAAAAGTATTTTTTTGATCGAATCTTTTTTTATCATATTCTTCGTATTTCTTTTTAGC
>DMWH01000122.1:9425-22014 GCA_003483345.1 Clostridiales bacterium
ATATTCCATACTATTTTTAACTTATAGATGCACGATATTCCATGAAAGTACTCTTGGCAAAATAGTCTAATGCTTTTTTCTCCAGTTTTGATATATTTGACTGAGTGGTATGTAATATATCCGCTACCTCCTGCTGGGTATGCTCGGCTGTTTCAAATAAACCGAATCTAAGAACCAATATCTGTGCCAAGGTTTTATCCATTTTGTTAAGTTCTTTCTTTAAGAACTCTTGAAGCTCTGCAACCTGAAATCCAACCTCTATGGCGTTAAGTTCCTTGCCGTTGTTTACTATTTCTTTGTAGTACAATACATCGCTTTGACTTACTAAATTTCCATCATTTTTAACCGCCGACATTTCATCAAGAGATACTGTTTTAAGTTTATTTCTTTTTGTTTCCGTTCTTAAATATGTAAGAATCTGTTTTCTCATACATGTGAAGGCATAGGTTGAAAATTTTGTGTTCCTGTCCGGGTCAAAAGAATTGAGGGCGTTCACAAAACCGACAAGAGCCTCCGAATGCAATTCTTCCATGCTTAAACAGGTTGATGCGAACATTGATGCAACTTTGTGAACAAGTTTCTCGTTCTCTAGATATAAATTAGTTTTTTCTTCTTCTGTAAATACCATTTTTCCTTTTACACAAATCATTTGAATACCTCCATATTTTTTAATTTTTTTTTGGTGTTTAAAAAGCTTTGAGAAAAAAAAGAAATAAATGCAGCCAAAAGGTGGTGCATTTACTTGTTAGGGGTGTTATTCGCCGGCCCTGTTTTAAAGCAGGACAAAATCTGCCTTTGCATACATACATGGGCATAAGTTGTAAATTTAACTTTTAGTGCCGGGCTGTAAGAATTCAGTGCATTAATAAACCCGGTCTGTGCTTCAGAGCGTAATTTTTCTGGGCTTAAACAAGATGTGGAAAACAAAGATGTGGTATTTGAGATTAAAGTTTGAATTTGATTATATAAATTTTTGTCTGTTTCTAAGGAGTCTTCTTGAATGATTATTATCATTGGCACCTCCATTTTTATAATATTTAATTAAATGTATAAATATACACTAAAAAGACAAACAAAAATAAGAGAGTTAAAAAATAGAGTATTTTTTAATCAAAATTCAAGGTACGATTTAGAATAAATATTCGTTTATTATATTTACTATTTCCTCATACGGAAGCGATCCCATTTCGATATACTGAACTGTCTTGCTTGAATCTACAAAGAATGTAGTTGGCACAGCCACTAAGCCAAAGGTTTCCATAATCCTTTCTTTTTCTTCATCATCAGCTCTTGAAAGCAGGGAGTTATCAATATCAAACCCGTTTTCAACAAGCATATCCATAATTTCCTCTTTAGAATTCCTGTAATAAACTTCTACAACACATATGTCTGTGTTTTCTTTAAGTTGTGCTAAGACCGGATAAAGTTCAACGCAGCTCGGGCAATCTACCCTTGAGAAAGTTAATAAAAATGGTTTATCTATTTCCTTTATATTTACCATTTCCCCGGCCAGATTTTTCATTTCCAAGTCCGGGATTTCCCTGTGGAGATATTTGTTTATAAATTCCTTTTCTTCCTTTTCGTACTTTTTGTCTGGATCTTCCTCAGCTTCAGTTAAATTTTCCGTCTGATCCTTGTATGGAATGTTGATTGTAATGCTGCAGGATGTAAGGATCATGACTGCAAGCATCAGCAAAATTAGTTTTGGTTTTACATTCATTGTTACCTCCGTTTTTTTGCACATAGTTTAGCTATGTGACCTAAATTTGTAAAAAATGTTTAAAAATAAAGGTTTCATAAATTATGTATACTTACAATAGTAAAAGAACAAAGATGTGCAATGAGCATTTAGCCACCGAAAACGTTCTAAAATCAAGAAACAAGCTGTTATAAAGCTTTATACAAAAGCACATAAATGAACATTAACAATATTATTATACAACCAAAAAAATATTTGTCAAATTAATTTTAATTTTTGGAATAAATAATAAAGAAAATGCGTAACATAACATAAAATCAATAAGGAGTTTGAAATAGAACACAAAATGAGGAGGATTAATATATGATTAAAAAAATTACAATAGTCTCTTCTAATAAACATAAAGGGATTAAAGAATTACAAAAAGAGGGGAGCAGTATCAACTTTGAACCAGAACCCGAAAACAGAAAAGATCCAAATGCCATTAAGGTAATATGCAACAATCTGCTTGCGGGATATGTCGCAAACAAACCGTCAGTGATGGTTGAAGGTACGACACCGGCAAGCAGATTTAAATATAACCTGAATGAAGAAACAACAATCGCAGTAAAGTCAGTAAAAAAGGAAGCTGATAATGGCAAATGGATTACTTTTACTGCAGAGGTAGAGCTAAAAGTCAAGAAGAAAGACAGCGGGGAAAAGAAAAAACAGATATACGAGCTTCCGCTTGAGGGCAGCCAGATAATGTTCCCGGAACGAACAAACGCATTGGAGGCAGTAAAGCAGAACAAAGAAGTCCCTGTATCGTTAAAGAAAACCGACAGAGGAATAGAAGCCGCAACTGTTAACGACAGCATAGGACTGGTAAAAAAATCAATCGACAATTACAAGGAGATTGAAAATCTGGTTGACTACAATTATGTTTCAGGAGTATTAAGCCCGGCATCTACGATAAGAAGCTTAAAGGTACTTGTTGATGTAACCAATGATTCATCCATTTTTGAAGAAGCAACCGATAATCTGGTTTTGGAAGGCATAATGTCTTCGGAACAGGTAAAAGAAAGAATAGAATATATGAGAAAAGTAGTAAAAATGGACGATAAAAACATCAACAATATACTGAATTCGATTGAACCCGTTAACGAGGAAGACCGGGGAAGACTGGTTAACCCGTCAACAAAATTCGTAGACTACAATGGTTACCTAAAAGAAAGCATTGTCTACATAACAAAGAATAAGTTCTTAAGATTTGTAGGAGGCAAGGCTACAGGCAAAAACACAGCAGCCGACACGCTTTGCTGGTTGTTCAACAGGCCGAAGGGAGAAGTTGCCATGAATGAAGGACTTGATAAGGTTGACCTTACAGGGTCCAGAATAATTGACAGCGACGAACAAGGGAATATGAGAATGCCTTTTGAACTTTCAACTTTTGCAGAAGGGCTTAAAAAAGGATGGTTTTTAATTCTTGATGAAGTAAACACTGCAAATCCGTCCCTATTAACTATACTGCATGGGCTTGATTCAAGACGATGCATTGATATTCCGGGGTATGGGACAATTAAAGTTCACCCAAAAGCCTGCGTAATCCTTACAATGAATGAAGACTATGTAGGAACGATGCCTCTTAATGAAGCTACGGTAGACAGATTCACTCCGATAATATTCGAAGATGCGGAAGATATCAGCAATATTCTTCAGGCAGCCGTTCCAAGTGCTACTGAAGAACATGTTGAAATATGCCAGCGTTATTACAAAATGCTTAAAGATTTGTATCACGACGGCAAAATATCTTCTTATGCAATATCTATAAGGGGATTTATCGATGCTTTAGATGTAGTAAATGAGTTGGGGCTTAAAAGTGGAATTGAAACAAACGTAGCCAACAAGGGAATCGACAGAATGGAGAGGGAAGTTTTAAAAGAAGAATTAAAACTGTTATTCCCATAAAAGCTGTTCCGATAGGAGGAGAAAATGGACGCTTTACAAAAAAGAAAAAATGAATTGGACAAATTTCTGAAAACGGGAATAGTTCAGCAAATCCTGCACAGGTTTACAACTACTTTTGCGGATTCAGAAATTCAAAAAAGAGGCTGCCTCACAATTAACAGTGAGGCAGACTGTTATACAGACTTGGAAAATGTGGTAATAGGTATGCTTCCTTATTTCTTGGAAGATGACTTCGGAGACGACATATTCGGGCAAAAACTCCGCAGTATAGTTAAAAACAACGGCTACAGAGGACTGTGGATTGCCGTATACAAAACCGAGTATGCACACGAAATGCAGCATAAGAACTCCACGACGGAAATTGACGCTTCATATGCAAGAAAAGAAGTGGCAGAACACCTGTTTAATTACGGAATCCACAAGGCAGTCGGAGAAAATTTCGGGGCACAGCTATTCAACATAATCGAGGACGGAAGGATAGAAGCAATAATAGTTCAAAAATTCATAGGGCTGAAAATGAACTTCATGCTTCTGAATTCACAGATCCGAAACAGTTGTACCATAACCAAAGCTCCTACAACTCCCACAGAAGAATTCCAAACCCTTATGGGTATGATACTATCTTATGCAAAGACGGGATATTTACCTAAAGGGCAACAATATATAAAGAGTACAAGAGTGTTTGACAAATACAAGAAAATTGAAAAATACATTGACGAGGGAGTTAACGGAATAACATGTGCAGATTGTGCAAGTGCATGTGTTGCTTTGGTGAGAGAAATCGGAGATTATATAGCCGAAATGCTGAAAGGTGATTCAAACCTGATGATACTGCTGGAGCAAATGTTTGATAAGAACAAATACAATAATAATGAGAAAGACTACAACCAGAAAGGTTCTTCAAACCCGTTAAGAAGAATTAAGAGACAGTCAAGCGGAGGTCAGGGAAATAGTTCAAACGACGGAGAAGAGACAGATGATAAATCATCGGGCTCCGGAGAAGAAGACTCCGATGAATCAAAAAATAGCGGCAAGCAGTCAAAATCAGGCGGGCAAAGCCGAGGAAAAGATTCCGGCAATGAAAAATCTGTGAAGGGAAAAGGAAGCAAGAAAGAGAAGAAAACCGGCAGTCAGATTTCCGGTTCCGATGGTTCAGGTTCGGATGATGATGGAAAAGAATCCGGCAAGGGAAGCTCAAAATCCCCTGAAGACGAAAAAGATACCGAATCAGGCGGCGGTTCAGGCTCTGAAGAAAAAAACAACGCTGATTCAGGAAAATCCGAAAATGACGGAAATAATGATTCCGGAGATTCAGAAGGCGATTCTGAAAATTCGGACTCAAACGGCAATCCCGGTTCGGAAGATGCCGATTCCGGCGAATCGAATTCCGAAGGTTCAAATTCCGGCAGCGAAGGTAAAAGCTCAGGCGAAAACGCAAATAACTCAAAGGGTCAGGATGGCTTTGATAAAAACGGGCAGATGCCTGAAGCAAATCCTACAGACGGCAAAGCCGAACTGCCAGACAGCTATGAAAGCAACAACAGCAATCAGTACGGCGGCAGTGCTGAAGACCCAGAGAAGGGTTGGGAAACAGAGGACCTTCAGGCACTTGAAAATATTCTCCAGAATTCGCTTAAAGAATCCGAAAGAGAAGAAGTAATCATTACAAAGAAAAATGCAATGATTAAAGGTTCCGTAACTCCGGATGACATAAATGAAATTAATTCATATTATTTAGATGATTCCTATTGCGTAGACTTTAAGGAAATACCGATGGACTTGCAGCCTGTAGATATTCCATATGATATACGGACAGCGGGCGAAACATTTAGAAGAGATATAGAAAAAATACTCTACCTGAAGAACGGTAATCAAAGAGGATTAAGAAGGGGAGTTTTAGATCCTACGGCTCTTTGGAAAATCGGAGTTAAGGAAGCTACGGTATTCCAGAAGAAAGGAGCTCACTCAAAGGAATTTGCCTTTTATCTTTTACAGGACGGAAGCGGAAGTATGGCGGGAACAAAAGAGTATGAATCAGCCAAGACCTTAGCCATTCTGGAAGAAGGACTGAAAGGATTCTCGGCTCTTAAAATAACCACCTTCTCGGTAAACGGAGGCAAAGTAAACCATCATACGGCAAAGCAGTTTACCGATAATAGAAAATTCAATCATGCTTACAGTTTCTTAAGAGCAAGAAGATCAAATGGTGGGAATAAGGATGGTTACAGCATAAGAGTTGCAACGAAGGAGCTCTTGAAAAGACCTGAACAAAAGAAAATCCTGCTTGTTCTTTCAGACGGTCTGCCTTCAGATTACAGTGGAGGATTTGAATATGCTTTAAACGACGTAAAAAACGCCGTTGAGGAAGCAAGAAGCAAGGGTATAGATGTTATAGCCATAATGTTCGGGGATAATAATTTCATTAAAGAAACCAGAAGATATTATGAGTTTATGTACAAACACAGCATCATATCCTGTGTTCCTACAGAAATCGGAAGAAAAATCATTCCGATATTAAAATCAATAGTAAGGAAATAGCAGCCCCTTTTAGGGGTTGTTATTTTTTTTGCTCTTTTTTAGAGTGGAATATTAACAAAATAATTTGCGTATTATTAAATATAAGGAATGTAATGGAGGTAATAACATTGAAACTAAGAAGAAGACTCGGTAAAAAAGGCAGTCTGGCAATAATGGAAGTAGTGAACATTATAATAATAGTTTTGATTTTCGCCACTTTGGTAAACTTAATCATAATTTCCACGCAGTACCTTCATTTGTCAAAGATAGGCAATGAAGTGGCAAGGACTATAGCTGTTCAGTCCGGGCTAAGAACATCAACTCCTGCAAATTATCCCGGAGGCAGCAAGGGATATTATACAACATCGGAAATGTTTGATTATTTATCAAAGAATTTAGAAGCATCACATTTTGAAGATTACTATCTAATTATTAACGGGACAAAAATGACACCGACAAAAAGTATCACTTTCGATTACAAGGACCCGATTGAAATTGAATTAGCAGCGGAATACAAGTGGATTGCCTTGGACGCATTTATCCCGGGGCTGTCAAACAGAGAACAATTCATTGTTGTGAACAAAACCGTTTATGCGGAATATCTCAATTAAGGAGGCTTATATGTTTAAGTTAAATAAAAAGGGCGAAATTTCAATCACGTTGATAATATTGGTCCTGACAAGCATGGTGTTTATAGCGGGATATTACAATGCAGTTAAAATTAACTATGCGATGGATGAAATTCAGTCAAATCTTGATATTGTCGGAGTGTCAACGCTTGAAAAAATAACTAACTTCAATATTTTAAAAGACGAAATTTATGGGATAGACAAACAGAACAAAATTGACTATTACGGAGCAAATCAGGTCTTGAAAAATTATAAGGATATAATTAAAACCTCATACAAAAATGAACTTAACTTTGATTCAAGCGTTATAAGAAGTTATTCCATAGTGTCGCAGGACATATATTTCGAAAGGTCAACATGGGGGACAGGAAACTCAGGAGACCAGAAGCCTCAAATAGTATTGGAAACGGTAATGAAATTCATAATAAAAATAAGCAGAGGCCATGATTATACAAGCAGACTTATCAGGAATTTCTATAGCTCCAAATCAAATAAAAACCTACAGGTTCTTTCAGTTGGAAGCTTAAGCGACGGAAGAACAGAACTTGTTGTAAGAAGTGCGGTAAGAAGTATCTATAACTAAGGAGCTGGAGATATGGATAAGATGTCGGAACTTTTTATAGAGAAATTCGAGAAAAAGAAAGATACTTATGTAAAAATTGTTGTGTCCCAGCATAAAATTAAAATACTTAAGAATTTCGTTGAGGATGTAATTAATGAGAAAAGAAAGGAAAGACATCACAAAATTGATAATTTCCATGAATATAAAAGGTTCTACACGGGGACTCTCGGGGAACTTGCCATAGAAGAATATCTCGGAATTTCCTTCGTAGATTTCTCCATCGGAGACTCATCCTTCTATAACAAGGCAGACCTTAACAAACTTGGAGTAAATATCGGAGTAAAGACGGTGGAATACGGGAAGTTTCCGATAGTGTCAAAGAATCCTGTACGCCCTGAGATAATTAATGTCAAATATAACAATAATACGGTTTATATTTGCGGAATTGCAACGATTAATACTTTATTGGCTTATCAGAACGACGACCTGATACTTTCGAGTAAGTTAAGAGCAAGAAACGTCAAAACAGGATTTGAAGGGATAAATTCCCTGATTCCCATTGACAGATATTATGATATAAAGAAATTAAGAGTTGTGGAAAACATTCGGTAGCTGGTGCAGCTTTAAAACAAAATTACAGTGATAGGGAGTATTAAGGATTATAAGAATTCTATAATAAAACGTATAAAGGATCTTAAACAGGTAGAAGAATATTGTGAAAATATAATTAATGAGGCGAAAAACGAATAAAAAAAATAAGTCTAAATATCAAAGAGTTGAGAAATGGCTGCTTATTGAAGTAAGCCATTTTTAATTTTTTTTGGGGAGGGGCAAAAGTTAGGTCAAACATTATTTTAAAAGGTCAGACTTTATTATAAAAGTCAATCTTTGTTTTAAAACTACTTTTTTTACAATGTATGGAATAAAAAATTAGCATTTCGCATATTATAGATAAAATTCAAAAGGAGTGTCCCGGGACACTGATAAGGGAGGAATTATAACATGGGTTGTAATGGTGAGTGCAACTGCTTGGGTAATTGCAAGGAGAAAAATGAAGCAAAGGACCTGATGTTAAGCGAAGAGTATGAAAAAAAGAGAAAATGCTTAAAATATTGGGCATCTCAGTTGATGAAATCGTTGAAATTGTTAATAACGACGCTATCGTGAAGGAAGCCTTAAACTTTGCTGTTTACAAGGCTATGGAAGAAATTCTTGAGAAAAGGGACGTGTTAAATGAAGAGGTTTACTGTGAAATCGCAAGGTCCGGAGCAAGACTTCTGCATCTTGTAAAAACCGGGGATTTCATGAAGCTCTTAGTAAAAACCAGACCTTATTTGAAATATTAAAAGGAGGAGAAATTGGCAAATCAGGTTGTTCAAATTTCAAGAACCCCTACGTTGGAAAAGATGATAAGAGAAGGCAGGGGCTACAGGACTGAAACTTTTTCAGGAAGCAAAATAAGAAAAATTGCGGATATCATCAGGGGAGAAATATCATTCGGGAATACTGATGTAATAGAATATCTGCAAAAGAACTGCAATATCCTGAAAGACTATGTTTATGACAGGACAATACCCGGGAGAATATATTTTGATTACATTGACTTTTGTATAGAAAACGCACCGCATATAGCGGCAGAAATAGAAGCGTTTTTAAAAGAAGTTTTCAGAGTTGAGGACATTGACGGCTTAGAAGGGATTTGGCTTACCGATCATGAAAATGTGGTAACCCTGTACGGCGGAACGGATAATGACATTGACGAATATCTTATCCCGGATGAAAACTTTATTGTAATATCAGATTTGGGAATTGACGGCTCCTTGTTTGTTTTCAATGTCAATAAGGCAAACATAATTAAAAGAAGGATTTAGTATTATCCTTCTTTTTTTTATTGTTTAAATGATATTATCGTAAATGATAATGTTACTATAAACATTATTTCTTTTCCGGTAAGCCGGATAAGAAAAAAAAGACCGTTAAAAAATAACGATCTTTTTTAATTTATAATAGTTCCTCCTGCCGGGACATAAGTATTTATATTTTTGTCAAAGACAAAGCCGCATTCTTCAGGGGTTGCATTTACAAGTTCGAAACTAAGCTCATATGCTTCTTTGGTAAATTGAGGCATCAGCTGAAACCAGACTTCAGTATCTTTAAACTTGAATTTCCCTACATTTGCCCCAAAAACATTACTGGAGTAAGAGTACTCGAATTCGACTTTGGGAAATATAAAAGCAAGTTTACGCATCAAAGCGGGAACTCCACTGTCAGCCGTGAAGAAAATGATAGCATTATCATCTTCGCAGAGGCGGTTTGAATAAGAGTTCCATTTGGTGCCCCAGTTTTTGATACACCACTGATACCAGCAATTTCCGGCTCCGTACTTTTTTTCGATTTCTTTAGTTAAGAGTTTCCCGTCATAAACCCACTTCGGCATAGGAGTGATTTTATTAAAATCAATCGTTCCGATGCCGTAATCGTTATATTTGACAAATTCAAGAGCCTCTATAATTCTTTCCGGATTTCCCGACATTTTTAATCTGTTTATTACTTCGACAGTCATACAAAATCTCCTTTGTTACTGAGACAAGGATTTTTGGATAGAATCAAGTCGGTCTATGATTTCCTTTAACAGCATATCGGTTCTTGCGGAAGTTACGATTTTTACCGCATCTTCCATAGAAGCAGGATTATCAATATATTTGCTGCTATTGAGCATCCTTGCAACCTTCAGAATATCTTTTGACTCCTCAAATAAAGAACTCATTTTTTTCTCCTTGATATCTCAATATGTTTTAATATTTCTTCCGATCCCTGCAACCCCCACCTGATGCAGTGCGGGATTGTATAGTTTTCACAATGAAAATCATATATTTCATACTGTGTTTCCCTCGATAAAGAGCTGTAGCATTCGTCAAGCTCCTCAAATAGTTTTTTAATTCTGTTTAATATTACTTTTTCACCTTTTTTAAGCTCCATAATTCCTCCTTTACTTAGAAAAACAACTCTGCTTAGTAAAGCAGAGTTATTGTTTCATTAAAACGGGATATCTTCGTCGTCAATATCGAACCCGTCATCACCCAGATGCTCGAAGTAATCTCCATCATCCGGAATGTCCGTTTGAACTGGTGTGCCAGCCTGCGGATTTGAATCTGCGGGAGCAGAAGCAGCAATAGCTCCGCCTTCTTTTTTTCCGCCAATAAACTCAATTCTCCTTGCCACCACATCAAGGGTGTATCTTTTTCCACCATCCTGAGCGGTGTAGCTTCCGGTCTGAATTCTTCCCTCAACAGCACACATTCTGCCTTTCAGTAGATAGTTGGCACAGTTTTCAGCTTGTTTGCCGAATACTGTAACAGGGATAAAATCTGCCGTCGGCTGGCCTTTTTGGGCGGCTTCAGCTTTTTTATCTTTAGCCATATCCCTGTCAACAGCCAAAGTCATCTTTGCTACCGCCGTTCCTGTCGGTGTATACCTCAAATCAGGATCTCTCGTTAACCTTCCTATTAATACTACTGTGTTCATTAAAAACCTCCTATTTTTTTAGTTTTGTATTATACAAATCCTCTGATTTTCTAAAACATAATACGCAGAGAATTAAATTAATATTCCAAAATAAACAAAAAAAATAAAAAAAGTTAAATATATCAGTATTTAGGAATAAAAAACATAAATAATACGTATCATATATTAAAAAATTAAGGAGTGAAATCATCACAATCTTAAAACAGTAAATCAAATATGAAAGGAGAGTTATTATGAAGGGAAGTAATTGTGTTATTGAAGGGGTTAACAAAACTTTATGTAACTTTAATTCGTGTTTAAATTGTGGTTTTGGATCGGAATCAATTTATGACAAATGCAGAACATGCACCAATATTAAGTCCGATCAATATGGTCATATTGTGGATGAAAGAGATATTTGTACGAGTTGGAAAGAAAATAGATAAGAGATGTGTATGTACGACAAGGAGCAAATTTATGACGAAAAAATAAATCCTTTGATGTCTCAAATAATAAAGATTTGCCAAGAAAACAACATTTAAGTCTTGGCAAGTTTTACTATAAAGGGAAGGGGCATGGATGATAAGGAAGATATGGAAATTACAATATATCTGCCGTCTAAGGAATACAATTATGATGTAATTAAGGACGCAGATAGAGTAAAGGATAAAAGGAGAGTGAGAGAAGAAAAGTATGGATAAGAAAAGAACCTGCATTTTGCAGGTTTTTTTTATATCTTGATTTTTAATTTTCTTGCCGCTTTGTAGAGATTATCTCTTACTATAAGCCAGTTTTTCGTATTGGCATAGTCTTCTTCGGAAAGCTCAAGGGTAATGATGCCGTTATATCCGTAATTATAAAGCAGTTTCATAATCTCTTCCAGAAGTGAAATCTCACTGTCGGTTTCAAATGGAGTTGCATGATATTTGTATCCGATGCCGTTACCCCTCATGTTGGATAAATGAACAATGTTTAAGGTCTTGATAAATTTTCTTATATAATCTTCAATGCTGTAAATACTTTCATAGGGAAAATCATCTTTGTATTTTTCAAGATGTTCAATACTCATAAGCATATGACAGGTATCCAAGACAGTGCCAATGCTTTTGCCTGTTTTTTTATTGAAATATTCAGCAAATTCGGGAGCAGAAGCATCACAGTTCGTTTTTACACACAACCTTTTGTTGTTATTTCCGAAGGCCACAAGATTCTCAATTGAAGCATTTGAGTGAGAGTATATATTAAGAAGTGTATTCAGTCTTTTTACTATTTCCTTTTCCTTGCCGAATTTCTCAAAGGCTCTTAAGTTATAATCCATGTGCATTATCACAGGAATAACCTTATTCTGAAACTTTCCCATTTCATCTGCAAGGAAAAACACATCTTCAATTCTTTTATAATTAGTGGTCAGGTCTTCTATGTCATACCCGCAGCAGATAGGGGAGTGAATAGCTTCAATTTTCATATTAAATTCATTGATAAAAGCCAAATACTTCCCGATGTTTTTATAAAGAGAGGCCATATTTTCATTAGTCAGGTGGATTTCAAAGCTGTCAGAGCCCTTAATAACCTTGTCAACGATTTGTTCTCTTTCCAAACCCGTTTTTGAAATTATTTTCACATCGCACCTCATTTCTTATATATTCATTATTATATTACGCAGAATTAAAAAATATTATTCCAAGAAAAAAGGTGTCGGGTATTTAAAGGGGGAGAGAGCTAAGGGAAAAT
>DMWH01000122.1:22033-34792 GCA_003483345.1 Clostridiales bacterium
CTTTCTCATTTTTGCATATTTCTGCCTTAAGCCCGGTATTGCCTCTATATGATTATTTTTAATGGCATTTTGAACAGCAAAACCTTCCAAGCAGTCTATTGCAGTCAGTCTGTATTCAATTTCTCCCAAATCTTCATTGCCGTTATAAAGCGGAGGATTTAAGCTGAAATTTGCCAGATCCTTTTTTCCCATATCATACAGTTTCTTTCTTAATGCCGCTTCTCTTTTTTCTTCGCCTATCCCGTACTGGGCAGTATGACAATCTCTGATATATTCGTCAACACCGTACATGATATCTTCCTCCTTACTCTCAAAATAGGAATTCTCTAAGAAATTCAAATAACAAGTAACAATACAAAAATAGCACCAATTATTTTCAATACATTTCCAAAACGTTCCTGAGCCTCAATTTTAGCCCTCTCTTTTTCTTTCTTTTTTTTCTATTTCTTCTAAATCATCCTTTTCGGATTTATATAAACTCTTTCTTAATATTGCTTCCCTACGCTCTACACCGCTGCCATATTTGGCAGTATAAGAATCTTTTACGTAATCATCAAGTTCGTAATACATACTGTTTTCATCCTTCCGGAAATGTCTTAAAATAATCTTTATGTTATTTGTATTATCATATGTTAAAAGAGCCTGTCAATTCTTCTGAAATACCACTTAATTCCCAAGCAGTGCATTTTTAAGTTCCCCAGACATGTCAATTTTCCAATGTCCGTCTTCCTCATACAAGTCGATAAGAACAACACTTGTCACTACATTATCTTTATTTGCCTCAATAAGTGCTTTAAACTGGTCCCTGTATTTTACAGCAAGTTCTTCATCAGTAAGACTATCAGAATTATCTGAGAAGGCATCGCTGAAAGCTTGTGCAAAAAGCTGGCCCATAAACTGCATTGTAATATCACCCAGATTAATATTGGAAATTTCAACCTCAACAACAGCAGTTCCGTCGCCTTCTTCAGAGGAAATTATTTTGTACTCAAGATTCTTAAAAAACAGTTTTGTAAATTCCCTGTCTTTGGCAAGCTCATTATCGTCAACCAAATCTTCATACGAAGTATGCTTTTCTATTGTCTTAACATCCATATTTCTAACCGCATCCAAATATTCCCTCACCGATTCTTTAGGGCCCATGCTGCCGCATCCCGCAAGTACAAGCATTACCGCTATTACCATTACTAATGCTTTTTTCATGTTTTTTATCCTCACTTTTATATTTTATATATTATATATTATGTATAAACAAAAAATATTATTCCATGATTCTTGCAAGCGATAAATTATAAAACTTTTCTTCTTTTTCTATACAGATAAAGTCTCTATTAACATTAATACATGCTGCGGCAAGACTGCCTGAACCACAGCAGCTGTCAAGGACCACATCTCCTTCGTTTGTATAAGTTCTTATTAAAAATTCCAGAAGTTCAACCGGCTTTTCCGTAGGATGCTTTCTGTTTTTTGCTACATTAAAATAAAGGACATTACTCGGATATCTCTCCGTACTTCCTCCGCCTTTTGTAAGCTTATCCGCCTGATTATAATTAGAACCTGATTTTCTTGTGTAAAAGGCATGAACAGGGGAGTGGCCGCCGGTTTTTTGCGGATTATATACGGGGAGCTTTTTATAGAACACCAGAATATCTTCGGTTGCCTGCATAGGCATTCTGTTGGCGTTAAGGTGGCCGGTAGTCTTGTTCTTTACCCATACATAGCTGTACCTGTACATTTCTTTGTTGCTCATTATAAGTTCGGCGGCGAAAATGCCCTTGGCAAATAACAGGATTGCTCCATTATCCTTAATTATCTTCTTATATTCCTCCCACAATTTATCAAGGGAAAGCTTTTTGTCCCATTCGTTCTTAGTCATACCGAAGGGAAGATCCGTCAGTATTAAGGATATAGATTTGTCTTCTATGTTTTTCATAACTTCGAGGCAGTCGCCAAGTATTATTTCTCCCATATTGCATCTCCGGGTATTAAAGGTTGTATTATATAATACGCATATATGGAATAAGATATTCTAATAAGCTGTGGGCGAAATTCCGTGGCAGGATAAGAGAAAATAACCGCTGCGTATGAAAATGCCCCCAAACAAAAATGAAGCGTTAAAACGCAATTTAACGCTTCAGAATCTTTAATACAAGTCTTTAAACACATCAGATGCTATTTTATCTTTTAAGATTTTAATTGTATCTTCTCTGGCCATACTGGAGTAGGTTTCCAGCACTTCCTTAATTCCGCTTTCTATCCCGGCTTCGATACTTTCAGAAATCAATTTTTTAATTTCTCCATTTTGAATTT
This sequence comes from Clostridiales bacterium, assembly GCA_003483345.1. Taxonomy (GTDB): domain Bacteria; phylum Bacillota; class Clostridia; order Tissierellales; family Sedimentibacteraceae; genus Sedimentibacter. Next base: position 24,344 of record DMWH01000122.1, read on the forward strand.
TCTGATCTATGACCTCATTGATTTTCTCTGATATATCCATTTGGTTCCTCCTTTTATTGTATTCGAAGATATACATTTATATATATTACGCAAAAAATAATTTTAATATTCCAATACTAAAACACGCTTATATTATTTTGACGGATTCTTCTTTCGTGATATAATTAAGGGGTGGAAGGAGAGGAATATGAGAGATTTTTATGAATGCAGACAAATTATAGAGGAATTTTTACACCAGTGGGATACTACAGATATTGGCTGGAGGATTAAAAACAGGGTGGATAATACTCAAGAGACAGATCTTGACGAGCTGAATGCAATATGTGACGAGATAGAAGACATAGTATATTAGCAAAATCAACGGCGGCTGCTTAAAATAAGCAGCTTTTTTATTTTTGTTTTTTTTGGAATAATTATTTGAAAATATCCGTATTATATAAAAAAAAATAAGGAGTGCAAAGCACTATATCCAAGGATGAATTAAATGAAAGGAAAAGTAACACCAACAGGAGATTTAACAATCAAAGTAACATCAGACTCGAAAAGATACAGGAAAAGAGTTTATGGAAGAAGAGGAATATGACAAGGTATTTAAAGAAACAGCTCGTAAATTGACCAAATTTTATAAAGAGTGCGGGTTTAAAAAAGTTCCAAGGTCTGAATTTATGTATTACAACACTGATTATATATTAAATGTTAAGTTATAAAAAACTCAAAGGGATACAATTATAGGGGAGCTGCTGTTTAGCGGCTCTTTTTTTTTATTGCAAAATGAAGCAGGAATATTAAGGATGGAATATGCGTAATATAAATAAAATAATATTCTTTAGGAGGTCCGATGAGATTTAAGAATTATACAATTTTATTAATGTTGCTTTTTACTTTATTGTGCTTTAATGTGGCATACGCAGCAGAAAAACCTGAAATAGTTGATTTAAACAGTGCTTATTCATATCTGTCAGATGATTACTATACCAAAGCCATACAGCTTGTTGAAAAATATCCGGATATACTGTATCTGGAAGTGTTGGGACAGTCATATGACGGAAAACCGATTTATGTTGTCATAATGACGGAAAATACTAAGGAAACACTGAAAAGAGATGATTTAAACGTCTATAGAATGCATTATCTGATTGAAGCGGGAACCCATGCCCGTGAGACCGTAAATCCCGCCATAGTACTAAAAATAATTGAAGATTATGCCATAGACTATTATAATGACGGCCATATTAAAGAATTCAATGTTAAAGACGAGCTGAGTATTGCGGTAATTCATTTTATACCCTTACTTAACCCGGACGGCCATGATTTAGCGAAAATTGGTTTGGCTTCCGTGGAAACAGAAGTAGGGAAGCAGATAATTAACAGCATAAAGGATAAAAACTACTCTGAATGGAAGGCAAATCTTCGTGGGGTTGACATAAATAGAAATTTTCCTGACAGATACTTAGATAAAACGACTAAACAATGGATTGAAAAGTGGCAAAAGTATCCCGCTTTCTTATACAGTAAGATTCCTTCGGGAAGCTATTATCCCGGACCGTATGCCGGGAGCGAAACAGAAACACAGATATTAATGAACTATATGACCAGATACGATTTCAGAAATTATTTGACATATCACTCAAGAGGGCAAGTGGTTACTATGACTGGTATTACGCTCCAGAAACTTTTAACAACAGAGCATATGTATTAGGCGAAATAGTAAATAATATAACCGGTTACGGTATTCAGAGTACAACCACCGGCAATGGAAGCGGGTACGACAATGAATATTTCTCCGCAAACCTTTTGAAACCGGGAATAACAGTAGAAACTGTTTCTTACAGTGTAAAAACACCTATCCCTCAAGAATATTACAGGAAAACATACGACCTTGCTTATTTGCTTCCTTTGTATTTTGTCAAAGCCGGAAGAGAGGCAGGATATAATAAATACAGGTTGTATGTAAACAACAATTATGTCAGGGACTATTTTGATTACGATTATGCATTAGCACATATGAAAGATTTGGGAGGAGAAATAATAGAAGGTGAAGGAACACCGAAAATGCATTTAGTTGAACCTGAAGCATCGAAGGAATCAGAGTTATGGCCAAAAGGACTGAAGTTGCTGCAAGAATATCTCCCAGTTTTAAAGATAATACAGAATTCTTGAAATTACAGGCAAAGGACCTGTAATTTTTTTCTTTTTTTGGAATAATAAAAATAAAAAGTTCGTATTATAAAGAAAAATATGAGGAGTATTTAAAATACATTAATAAAAGGAGGGAGGCCATGATTACAAATAAGGCTCAAAGTGATTATGAGATAAAAAAACGAAATTTAAACAGGGTTACGGAAGAAATTTTTACAAATCAATCAAGCATTGATGAGATCAAGAAGTTTTTAGAGAACAATAAATGCGAATTCTATAACATTAGGGACAAATCAAAGGCATCGGGGGAATTTAAGTACAAACTAACTGCCGAGGAAGTATTAAAGGAGGTTAAGAATTACGAAAAATTTTCTATATACGAAAGCCTTGCAGCTGCCGATGAAAAGCTTGTTCTGCAGGGAGAGATAGAAATCAAAAAGGACTTTACGGTTGCCGCAAGTTTGAGTGATGTAAAAGGCATTTCTAACAGAACTGCGATGCAGTCTCCCGTCTATCGCTTAAATTTTAATCTGCTGGAGGAAAGAGAGCCGGTAATCAGAGGGCTAAAAAAGGTTGTTGATTATGTAATCAAAAAACAGTTGTTTGGCATGATAGTCGAATTTTCGCTGTTTGAAATCCCGGTTGGGGTAAACAAGGAAAACCTGATTATATGGGAATTGAGGAATTACTAAAAAGGCTGCCAATAAACGGCAGTTTTTTTTATTTAGAAATATTAAGCGAAATAAAAGCTTTATATTATTTACGATAGAAGTTTGAAGAAGAGGGTTTTTTATAAGGAATAATACAATATGTCATTGCGTATAATATAATATGTTAACAATAAAATAAAAAGGAGAAAAAAGATGAGCATAATGGAAGAGTATAATGGCTTAAAAAGTTCAATAGAAGATGCTTATAAAAAATCAGCTGTTACATCTATATTAGATAGTATCCCTTTGCTTGTAAATAACAGCGTAACAGCTGAAAATGCATTTCTTTAGAAATGTCTTCAAGCTCTGATTTTGTTTCAAGAATAATAGCCACCTTGCTTGCATCGTCAGGAAGATACCATCCGTCAGGCTTATCGCTTATTCCGGTAAATCCTAATTGATTAAAAGTTGTGACTTGCCCCGCACCTTGTTTAATGCCTTCTTCATTTTCATTAAAACCAAGTATTTCTCTTGCCTCATTCCTTACTTCATCTTCAGTTTTATAAATCATTCTTCAATCATTCCTCCATAAATTTATGTTATATTACATAATACGCATGGATAAAAAATAATATTCCAGAGCCGAAAACCGCTAAAATTTGAAGTAATACAACAGTTATGGAAATTAAGTATTTATAAAAACAAAAGAAATGAGGAGGAATATTTGATTGAATTAAAGAAGCGGGGAATTAAAGGGGGAGTAAAGAGGAAGGAGAAGTTTGTGGCTGGTAGATATTAAAGCATAAAAAAAAGCCGCCGATACGGTGGCTTTTTACACTATTTACAGTTAATCAGATACTATCTGTATCCTCTCCAGTCAATTAAATTTTTAGTTCCATCAAAACAAGGACAATTCAGAAAGTCATCTTTAGATGATGTATTATACAATCTTGGGTGATTTGACTTGAATATTCTTCCTTTCATATATTCCTGATTTTCCTGTGCTTCTTTGCCCCACAGGAACCAGTTTATATTAGGATTACTTTCCGATATAAATTTCAATAAATCAATACTGAAATCTTTCCACATCTCCCTGTGAGATCCCGCAACACCTATTTGACATGTCAGATATGTATTTAAAAATAAAACTCCTTGCTTTTCTAAGCTGTCAAACCATTGACGAGGGGGTAGAATATTAAATTCGCCGGTCCTTATCTTTCCCCTAATAGTACCAAAAGGTAATAATTCAGAATTATAAGCCTTATATATTAACCTGATTATATTTTTGAGGGAATGCTGATTGAATTTTCCCGTCCATGAGTCCAAAATTCCTACCTCAAATGCTCTGCCTGTAGCAACATATACATACTCTTTCTTTTCCTGATCATAAATCGGTTCTGCCGGGTAAGGGTCCTGACCTAACCATACACACTTTACATTGTTTATATCATTCGCAGCAAATCTAAATACATTTTCCGAGGAAGGATTGTAATTATCCTTGATTTTCTCCTCAATTTCTCTTATTTCCATCAATTTTTCTTCCGTGAAGAAAGGTTTCCATGAATCATGTATTTTGTTAAGCATCTCTCTATCTCCTTATTTTTTTATCTTATACATATATTATAGCACAAAAATCGCAAAAGGAATATAAAAATATTAAAATGCGTATTATAATAATAAAAAACAAAAATATCGGATAAAGGAGATAATACCATGAAGACTCTCGTTTTAAATGACAGCATAGAAGTTTGTGAATTTCAAGATTTAAGTAATGAGGCAAAGAAGAGGGCAATCAACAGTCTTATAAATTACTGGTGTAACTTCAGAATATATAATTCGGCAAAGCCGGGTAATTTTGAAAGAGCTATTGATGCTGCTCAAAAGAATAATACTCCGTGGATCGTAGGTAGTTTTATTTATCAGTTTTGCTATAAAGAAATAATTGAAGAGCTAAATAAAAACAATGCAGTATACGATAAAAATGGTGTTATGATTCCTATTAAACATTTAGTCAAAGAGGGAAGAACAGTTAAATCTGTAATAAATATTACTCCAACCTTATCAACGGAAGTTTTATTAGATAGTAACAGTAAGCAAGAAGACAACTTAAACTGGTACAGGTTCAATGCATTTATAAGCTTCCCCAAGACTATGAAAATAGCAGGTATATTAAAAATTATAGATAACAGTTTTGACAACTATAATATATTCTCCGTGGATTCAAAGGAGAAAGAAATAGTTGTTACATTTGAAGCTCTCATTCAGGAAAAATCTTTGGATATGGCCAAAGAGAAATTTATGTCTCTTTTAAGAAAACATAATATCGGAAACTAAAAATTTAAAAATCTATAAAAAATTGCCCCGTTATAAAGCGGGGCGATGATAGTTTTTGTTTTTTTATTTTCCGGATTTTGTTCTGTTGCAACTCTTGCAAAGCATCTGACAATTTTCCTGAATGGTTTTACCGCCTTGAATCCAAGGAGTAATATGATCTCCGTCCATTTCTTCATATTCGAAATAATTTTTACAAATCATACATATTCCTTTCTGCCTTTCATAAGCAATTCTCTTTATTTTCTCACTAAAAGCTCTTATATTCAGATGTTTTTCGTTTCTGTTTAAAACATAAAGATAAATTCCTTTTCTATTTGTCACATCTTCATCTTCCATTAACACCTGAATTTCCTCTTCCAATTTTTTCGGATCAAGACTTTTTGTTCTAAATTCGTTGTAAAGAAAACCCCAGTCAATTCCTTTCATTTCCCGCCTATATACTGGAAATGTAGTCTTTACCCATTCAATTACAGAAGCAAAATACAACCACAGCTCGTTAGCATTAGGAACATGCTGATGTTTAGACATATAATCTTCAATATTATTATTACTTATCCACTTAATAACTTTTTCCAAGTAATCCTGACGAATTGGAGTACCAACCATGTAATCGCTTGCAATATTATAAGCAGGACATCCTGTCTTGCTGAAATACTTTTTAGCTGAAGTCAGCCATTCGCCTGCGTAGATTGCATTTCTAAGTTCCTGATCCGCAAGCTTTTCGCCCGCTATATTAATAACCTTAAACCAGCTTAACTTCTCACTGTCAGTGCCTTCACAAATATAAATAGTAAGTTTATAATCAAGTATCTGGTCCTGTTCGTCTTTAGTCAGATTATGAAAATACTGATAATCTATCGAAAAAGTACCCTTTATATATTCGCAGAAACTTATAGTCCTCTGCTGTCCGTCAAGCATTTCATAGCTGTCTTCGCCGCTTTTCGCCCAGTACATGACGTTCAAAGGAAAATCATTTCTGATGGTTCTTATTACTTCATTTCTTTTATCGTCTTTATAAATAAATTCCCTTTGATAAGCGGGCCTGATATTTAATTTTCTGCCATACCCAATAACACCTTCTTCATCGTTGTTTTCGTAGCCTTCGACTACATCTCTGATTTTAATTTCATGTAATTTAATTTTCATAAAATGTCCCCCTGAAATCTTTTATTTATTATTAAAATTCTTGCGTAAGTTTCCTTTCCGTTAATGGTAAATCTTCTTCCGTAATGCGGGTTGTCTTCTACATATCTGTCTATCCCTACAAGTTCAAACTGTTTGGGATTATATTTATGTAAAAACGTTACAGGAACTCCCATAATACCGTCATAGTCCACCGGTATATCAGAAATCCTGCCAACATTTATGGCATCATAATCATCATACTTAGGGAATTCTGCTTCGTTATATTTTTTATACAGAGGCAGGTCTTCGTGACGCTTGGCAATATCAAGATTCGTAAACCAACAAATATTGCCTAAGCTTCTCCATTTCTTCCCTTCACCGTCTATCCAGAATCTTGTTTTCCGTGGGGGATAGTGGTCGGGAACCCTGAAGGCCATGTCACCTGATTTATAACCGAGCCAAACTTTATTCTCTTTTAAAAGTGCAAATATTTCTTTATAGGTAATTGCATTTTGATTGCCGATGATGACAAATTTTTTGTCGTAGTCAACAAGCTGGGCTATATATTCCCTGAATAAAGAAAAGGGTGGATTTGTTACTACGATATCGCTTTCTTTGAGTATCTCTATACATTCGGGGCTTCGGAAATCTCCGTTTTGTATTAAATCTGTTTTAACAACCCATTTGCCGTCAAACTCTAATTTATAAGTTGGAGAGTTGGCATCAAAATGAGTAGCAACAAGCTTCTTAAGCCCGAGATGGTTAAAATTAAGCCGAAAATATCTCCAAAAATTACTGTGTTCGGGATCATCGCAATTACAGAAAATAACTTTATCTTTAAAATGCCGATAATAGTTCCTAAGTTCCTCCTCTATGTCCCGAATCTGGGTCCAGAACTCGTCATCTTTAGCAATGCTTGCTTTGAGTAAACTTGTATTTCCACTCATGTTTTTTACCTCTTCCATTTTATTATGATGCGTGCGTAAGGAACTTCAACAACACCGTTCTTTAACAAATATAAATCGCCGTCAACCGCTGCCCGTTTTTGGACATTTATGCGATAATCCTTGTGTTCTTTCGTGTAGGGGCGTACACCTATTTCTATCCCGGAGGTGGCAATTCCCAAACCAATAATTTCGAACTGGTCGGGGTTGTATTTGTCCATGAAAGTGATAGGTACTCCCATATATCCGTCATAATCTGCAGGTATTTCTTTTGTTACATTTACATTAATAGCATCGAAATTGTAGTACTTGGGATAATAATCTTCATTGCCCTTGTAAGTTTTATAGGGGATAAACTCTTCATGTCGTGCAGAGTAATCCAAATTAGTGTACCATCTGACACCTTTTATTCTTATGTATTTGTTCCCGTTTTCATCTATTCTGAACCCGGCGGCTTTTATAGGATAATCGTCAGGCACCCTGAATTCTCTGTCTCCGCTGTGGATACTTGCTCCAAGCCACATTTTGTTTTCTTTGACATAACCGAATGTTTCTTTATAGGTAAGGGCATTGATATTCCCTATAATCAGAAATTTTTTGTTATATGCCATTAGTTGAGCCACATATTCTCTGAATAAGGAAAATGGAGGATTTGTTACCACTATATCAGTTTCCTTTAATATTTCAATGCACTCTTCACTTCTAAAATCTCCATTCTCTTTCAATCCTGTTTTAACAACATTCTGGCCGTCATATTCTATTTTGTAAGTCGAAGAAACAGGGTGATAATGAGTGGCGACAAGTTTTTTAAGTCCGAGATAATCAAAGTTTAAGAAAAAATATTTCCAGAAATTACTGTATTCAGGATCATCGCAGTTGCAGAAAATTACCTGATTTTCAAAGCTTTTGCGGTGAAAAACAGTTTCCTTCTCAATCGTGGTCAACATTGTGTAGAACTCATCTTTTTTAGCTCTGTTGGCGTTTCGCAAATCTTTATTCCCTGCCATTTATTAACTCCTTTTCTTGTAATAATAAACTCCTTATGTAATAACTCTTTGTGTTAAAGATAATTAACTCCTATATATTATATGACACGCAAGATGTAGAAAAAATATTTATATGGAAAATCTTACATAATTCATTATATCACAAAAAAATAATCGTGCAACTTAATTTTACAATAAATATATATAAAATTAGTATGTTGATACTAAAAATAAATAAATTTATATTGAAATGATAAATATAATATGGTAATATGTAAATAAGACAGGCAGGAAGGAAGGATTAATATGTTAAGCGGTAAGATAAAAGGCATACTTGCTGTGAAGAATATAAAGATAAAAGATTTTGCAGCCAAATTAGGAATAAAACCAACGTCTTTGTCTACTAAAATTATGAACAATACATGGTCTTTAAAAGACTTGGCAATATTGGCTGAAGAAACCAATTTAAAGCTTTGCATTATCAACAAAAATAAAGAGATTATAATGACAATAGATACGGAAGATTTAGAGAAATAGCATTTAATAAGAATTAAGGGCAGCTGTAAAGAGCTGCTTTTTATTTTTTTTCTATGGAATAAATTATGCAATAAGAGATTGATTAATCAAAATAGAAACAAGATGGTAATTAATTAAAAAGCGGAAAATGCAATCCTTATAACCGAATAAGTATTGTATAAAGCATGGTATTTAATACCATGTTTTTGTGTGGAATAATAAGAATCTGAATTACGTATTATTACTATATAAGATAAAAAATTTATTGCAAAGGAGAAAAATATGGTTATATACACTTCGGATGTTAAAAAGGGAATTATCAGGGTAGACAATACCGTCATAAAAGAAGGAATGACAGTCAAAGAGCTAAGAAGTATAGTAAAAAACAAATTTGAATACAAGGAAGATTTAAACGGGTATAGCATTTTAACAGCAAAAAATGAAGACAGGCAGCCAACTACCATTTATTGATGGTTTGAAAACAAGAAATTAATAAGGTTTATAGTTTCAGTGGGTAAGTTTGCTTCAGATGATAATGCCGCCGAATATCTCAATCAATGGATGAAGAAAAACGGAATAACCGAAATATACGGTAAAGACATTTTCAGCACATATTTTAAGACAGAAACAGGGATAGTAGAATCTCACGTTGACTTTACATTTACCGGCGATGTAATAACATTTGATATTGAAATAGAATTGACAAATAAAAACATACCTGTAAGGAAATTTAAGTCCATCAGGAAAAACAAAAACAATACCTGTAATTTTACTGTTAACGATGCAGAATTTAAAGTTCAAATAACCTCGCAAAGAGCAGTGCCTGAGCTTGCCAAATTAGGAGGAATACTGAAAAGTGAAGCATATCAAATAAACGGAGACACTCCTTACTCCAAAAATAACAAAATTGAAACCATGTATTTCTATGTTGCTAAAATTGAAGGTGATATAGAAAATGTCATAGGAATATTGGAGTTAACATATATGGCTGTTTTGGATTCCTATAGGGCAAAAGAATTAAGTGCAGACCTTGGAGAAATATGTACTACATGGGGAGACTTAGGGTATGCAATTCAAAAGTACGGATGCGGGATAGGCAGTAAAAAGGGAATAACACCGTATGTACTGTTCTTCGAAACAATTCACGGCGAAATACCGTACAATAAATATCTTGACGAGTTTATGGAAAACAATGAATATGTGAAAGAACTTTTAAAGACCGCAGCAAAGTTAACCGCCAAATATATCGATATCCCGGAAGAATATATAACCGTAATGAGCCTGTCAATGGGTAAGGACCCGGCATTTCAATATAGCAAAGAGTTTGGTAATAGAAACGGGAATATATATGTGAATCATATTCGTTTGGCGAAAGATCCGGGAAGCAATATAATAAATATTAAAGATTTACAGAAAATGAAAAACAAATAATTTTAATACCCTTACCGCCAGTAAGGGTATTTTTTTATTTCTCTACAATTCCTCCAACTTTTCCAGAAAGCTGCTTCATCCACTACACAGAAAAAATTTTTCAAAAATGGAATAAAAAACAATAAAGATACGTAATATAAATCACAATATTAAAAGGAGTGCAAAAGCACATTAATAATAAGGAGGCAACTAAATATGAGTGGTCCACAGTTTTTTGAAACAAGAATGGGAAGAATTTTTTTTGAACACCATGTTCCGAATATAAATAGAGCTTTGGAAAGCATTTCAAAGTCATTGGAACAAGTCAACTACCCACCACTTAGT
>DMWH01000031.1:0-3583 GCA_003483345.1 Clostridiales bacterium
TGAAATAACCACATATTCTTTCATAAGCCCCAAGACCTATGACAGTATATGTGCAGCGGAAGACAGCCCTTTGAGAAATTATGTAAGAATATTAAATCCGTTGGGAGAAGACTTTTCTTCCATGAGAACAACTCTAATGCCGAACATGCTTGAAGTTATACAAAGAAATTCCAACAGGGGTGTTGAAGGAGCAAAATTATATGAAGCAGGTAGCATTTTTATTCCAAGGGACCAGCCCGTTGCTGAAGAGCCCTTCGAAAAGTTAAGGCTTTGCATAGGAATGTACGGCAGCTATGATTTCTATGACTTGAAAGGAATTATTGATGCCATGCTATCGAGATTCGGAATAAAGGCAGCATTAAAGAAAGTATCCGACAATCCAACATTCCATCCCGGAAGGACTGCCGCATTATGCGTTGATGATAATATAATAGGAATTTACGGAGAAGTATCCCCTAAGGTTACGGATAATTACGGACTTGACCACAGGGTGTACTTAGCAGAAATTGATGTCGAAAAAATTCTTCAATATAAAAATACAGAGTGGAAATATGAGCCCTTGCCTAAATATCCTTCAATGGTAAGAGATATTGCGGTAATTGTGAAGGATGATGTGCTTGCTGGTGATATGGAAGAAGAAATCAGGAAAGTAAATCCTTATTTAATTGAAAGTGTTGAATTGTTTGATGTGTATAAAGGGGAGCATATAAAAGAAGGATATAAAAGCACTGCTTTTTCTGTTACTTACAGAAACAAGGAGCGCACCATGAAAGAAAAAGAAGTAGAAAAAATTCATGAAAAAATCCTTCAGGTTCTTTCAAATAAATTTAATGCCGTCCTAAGATGACAAGGGGNNCCCCCTGTCATCCTGAACGCAGTGAAGGATCTCATATTGTATTGATATATATAAGATAAGTAATATGAAAAACATTAGAAGGAGAAAAAATGAATCCAGTTGCTTTCAATATATTTGGAATAGATATTATGTGGTATGGAGTATTAATATCTGCAGGTGTGCTCATAGGAGTTCTTATAGCATTAAAGGAAGCTAAAAGAACGGGCTTTAAGGAAGATGATTTGATAGACTTTCTATTATATGCAATACCTGCAGGTATAATCGGTGCCAGAGCATATTATGTTATATTCTCTTGGGATTATTACAGCCAAAATCCATCTCAGATAATTAATATAAGAAGCGGCGGACTTGCAATTCACGGTGCAATCATTGCAGGCGTAGTAACGGGAATATTGTTCTGTAAAATAAGAAAAATTGATGTGCTGGAAATTCTTGATTTGGTAATGCCAAGCGTTGCTCTAGGTCAATCAATAGGAAGGTGGGGAAATTTTATAAATCAGGAAGCCCATGGAGGTCCTACAGACCTTCCTTGGGGTATAATAGTGGACGGGCAAAAAGTTCATCCCACATTCCTCTATGAGTCAATCATTGATTTTTGCATATTTTTGTTCTTAATTTGGTTTAGAAAAAAGAAAAAAGCAAGTCACGGTCAAATATTAGGTTTATATTTAATATTGTATTCTGCAGGAAGATATTTTGTTGAAGGTTTAAGAACAGACAGTCTTATGTTTATGGGAATGAGAGTTGCTCAGCTCATAAGCATTGCATCAATAGTTATCGGAGCAGCCCTGCTCATATATTTAAGAAACAAAAAAACAATATAAAAAAAGCAAAAGAACTCCATGATTGTCATCCTGAGCAAAGCGAATGATCTCTTCAGATTCTTCGAACTGAAGTTCTCAGAATGACACTTCTATACCCTTCGTAAAAATGAAGGGTTTTTTTTGTGCCCACCGGGGATGCCCACCGGGGATGCCCACCGGGGACGGTTCTTTCCGGATAAGAACAAATGCTAGTAAAACAATTGACAAAACTAACAAATGTTAGTATAATAGCGTGTAAGGAGATGTTATTATGGAGAAAAACGAAAGCACCCAGAAACGAAAAAAAGGATTGGAAACAACCCGGCAAATCTTGAATATTTCTGCTGATTTGTTTGCCAGAAATGGATATGACAGTGTTTCTGTTCGTAAAATTGCTGAGAATGCCGGAATAAAAGAAAGCTCCCTGTATAATCACTTTAAAAGCAAAGCTGACATTCTTGAAAGGCTGTTCGATGAATTAATATACCTAATTCCTCAAACAAGACCCTCTGATGAAGAAATTGATAGAATGCTTATGTTTATGGAGCCGGAAGAAATTTTTAAAAATATAGTATTTACTGTTGGTAAAAGTTCTAATCTTACTCTATTAAATACAATGACAATTATAAATAATGAAAGATTTAATAATGCCCGTGCTGCCGAAATTTATTTTAAGTATTTGATAAATGAGCCCACGGACTATTATGAGCGACTTATTACAAAAATGATTGAGATAAAGATGATAAAACCTATTGATGCAAGAAGTGTTGCACAGCAGTATAACTATGTATCGAACGCTTTGACCAATGAATATCTGATGGCAAAATACGGTTATGCTGATGAATACTCTGTAGTAAAAAGCATGATAAATACACTGAAATTCTATTGCGGACTCATGATAAAGGATGAAGGTGATGCCAAAGGGTCTTGGGCGAATATGCCATGAAGCAATAGAAGATGATTGGAATACACCCCTGGGGCAGAACTTGGTAAAAATGTGGATTGAGCAAACACTGAAAAGGGAATATAATAGCATAAAAAATTGTAAGCTAAAATAAAAGGAGATTTGAGTTATGAAAAAATATTTATCATCGGAGATTGTGAGCTGACCGGGAGGTTTGCATAAAACAATCTCAACCAAACCTCCCAAAAGGATTGTAACAATGCTTTTGGAGGGACGCAATTGTGAATAGAGAAAACAAAAGGAAGCAATACAAAAAAGGTTATTATAAAACGCATGCTTGCAATGAAACCTTTACCTGTAAAGTGTGCGGAAGACTTGTAGTGCCGACAGGTGCAGGAAGCAATCACCGTAATCATTGTCCCAACTGTCTGTACAGCCTGCATGTTGATATTGAGCCGGGGGACCGAGAGTCTGATTGTGGCGGTATCATGGAGCCAATAGCAATATGGGTGCGCAAGAACGGTGAATGGGCGATAATCCATCATTGCAGCAGATGCGGTGAGCTATCATTCAATCGTGTTGCTGCCGATGACAATCCTATGAAGCTGATGTCGATTGCATTGAAGCCTATATCCCTTCCGCCCTTTCCTCTTGAGAAAATTGAGGAAATGACGGAATTGATGGCTGGCGACGGGAAATTAAAATGAGGTGGAAAAAACGGTTGATTAATTAAAAGACCTATACCCTTTGCGAAAGCAAAGGGTATTTTTTGTCCAAGAAGAACCGTCCCCTGTGGACCATCCCCTGTGGACAAGAATTTGCTCAAATAATGACAAAAAAAATTTTTTGTATTTTTAAAAAATAATTGTGGCATTTTATACCCACTATGTGGTATAATGCACCCAGTAGGTGGTAGAAAATGTTTACTGGTGAATATATACATTCATTTGATGAAAAAGGAAGGGTTATAATTCCTTCAAAATTTAGAAATGAACTAGGAGAAACATTTTATATTGGAAA
>DMWH01000031.1:3642-3968 GCA_003483345.1 Clostridiales bacterium
AGCGAATTAAATACAGATGCTGCAATTATAGGGGTTATAGACAGAATTGAAATTTGGAATAAAGATACTTGGGATGAATATTCCAATAATGAGCAATTCGATTTTGACAGCATTGCCGAAAAAATGTCGGAATTGGGGATAGGCTTATAAGGAGGAAGCATGGATTACATACATAAACCGGTTTTACTTGACGAATCCGTAAAGGGACTGAATATAAAAGAAGACGGTATTTATGTTGATTGCACTCTTGGGGGGGGAGGCCATACAGAAGAAATCTTAAAAAAGGCAACTAAGGGGAAAGTCATAGGAATTGACCAGGATGATTA
>DMWH01000031.1:3992-6960 GCA_003483345.1 Clostridiales bacterium
AAAAATAATTTCAGCAAAATCGAAGAAATTTTAAATGAACTTAGTATTGACAAAATTGACGGGATAATATTTGACCTTGGTGTTTCGTCATTTCAACTGGATATACCGGAAAGGGGTTTTTCTTATAATTATGATATGCCCCTTGACATGAGGATGGACAAAAGTCAGACAACCACTGCGAGACATATTGTAAACGGTTATGAAGAAAATGAATTGACAAGAATTCTTTGGGATTACGGTGAAGAAAAATGGGCAGCAAGAATTGCAAAATTCATTGTAGAGGAGAGAGAGCAGGAATTTATTGAAACAACGGGGCAGCTTGTATCAATTATTAAAAAAGCAATACCTAAATCAGCCAGGCAAGAAGGCTCCCATCCTGCTAAGAAAACATTTCAAGCAATAAGAATTGAAGTTAACCGAGAGTTGGAAATACTTGAAAATACAGTTAAGGCTGCAGTTGAAAGACTTAATAAAAAAGGGAGAATCTGCGTAATAACATTTCATTCACTTGAGGATAGAATTATAAAAAATACATTTGCGGAATTAAACAAGGATTGTATTTGTCCTCCCGAGTTTCCCAAATGCATGTGCGAACACAGAAGAAAACTAAAAATAATTACCAAAAAACCAATAACTCCGTCAGAAGAAGAATTAACAGAAAACAGAAGAGCACACAGCGCGAAATTAAGAATAGGTGAGAGGGTGTAAAGAATGTCAGCACTGAGAAAAGAAGCTGTTGAGTTACAAGAGTATGAATTAGAAAAAGAATATTCTCCAAAAAAGCGAATAAAAAGAAATAAGAGAAATAATACTTTTATAGAGAGTTTAAAAAATTCAGTCATGATAGCAATTACTTTTATATTAGGAATTTTAATAGTCTATAATTATGCCGTAATCACTGACAAGCAAATGGAACTGAATAATCTCAATATTGAAATAGAAAATCTTAACAATGAAATTGACAAATATAATATAGCTTTGGAGAGTATTAAAAACACTAACAGCATTGAAGAAATGGCAAAAGTTTATTTAGGTATGAACTATCCCACAAGGAAGCAGACAGTATTTGTAGACTTTACATATGGCCCTGATGCAATTGAAGAGAATAATATAATGGCAAAGGATGAAAATCTGTTAGTAGGATTAATTGACAAGGTAATAAGTTTCATTCGATAAGGGGGATTGCCATATGAAGAAGCGTGCAAAAAGCACTACTAACCTTCAAAATAAAAGAAGGATGTTGTTTTTTTTAGTATGCTTTTTTTTAGTTACAGTGGCTTTGGTTGTAAGACTTGGTTACATACAGCTGATAAAGGGTGAAGAATATAGAAAACAAGCAATGGAAAACTGGTCAAGGGATGTTACCATAAGCGCCAAAAGGGGAACTATATACGATGCTAAAGGTAAAAAATTAGCAGTCAGCATAAATTCCAACACTGTCACATGTTTTCCCGCGGACGTTAAGAAAAGCGTAAATCCTACCGTTGATAATTCAATAGATGAAGATGACAGTATTCTTACTGCAATTTTAAAAAAGCTTAACAGAGCTATGTTTACTGAGGAAACTCAAGCTGAACAAATACCTGTAAATACCAAAACACCTGAAGAAATAGCTGCAATTCTGGCAGAAATTTTAGAGATGGATTACGATGAAGTTCTTGAAAAAATAACATCTAATTATAACTATGTAGTAGTAAAAAAATGGATTACAGATGAGCAGGCACAAAAAATAAGGGAGCAGGAATTAAGCGGCATAAGTATAATCGAAGACAATAAAAGGGTTTATCCCTACGGAAACTTTGCACCCTATGTGTTAGGCTTTACGAACATAGACCAGGACGGCTTATATGGAGTTGAAGCCACATACAATAGTTATCTGACGGGAATACCGGGAAGAACAGTCGTAAATACCGATGCTTACGGAAGAGAGCTTCCTTTTGGCTATAATGAATATTATGAATCTCAGGACGGATTAGGTGTTGTGCTTACCATAGACGAGGTAATACAGCATTATGCTGAATCTGCAGCCGAGAAGGTTATGGCAGATTACAATGCAAAACGAGCAACAATCATAGTTATGGACCCTAATACTAGCGATATTTTGGCAATGGCATCAAAGCCTGATTATGACCCCAATGACCCCAGAACACCAATAGATGAAAATATTAAAGCCGAATGGGCAAATTTATCTAATGAAGAACTTCAAAATGCCTGGTTTGACATGTGGCGAAATCCTGCGGTTAATGATGTATACGAGCCCGGTTCCACATTTAAGCTGATAACTACGGCAACAGCTCTTGAAGAGAATGTTGCTACACTTGGCTCAACATATTTCTGCGACGGTTATGTAAGACAAATTACAAGCCATAATATTAAATGTTGGAGATATTACAGACCTCACGGACAGCAGACTTTATCGGAGGCAATACAACATTCATGCAACGATGCACTTGCACAAATAGGTCTTGATATAGGAAAGGATGTATTTTACAAATATGTAAAATCATTCGGGTTTGAAGAGCAATCGGGTATTATGCTCAATGGAGAAGCAACAGGTATTGTAAAGAAGCCGGAATATATGAAGGATGTAGATGTTGTGACACAGGCTTTCGGCCACGGTGTTGCAATAACTCCCATACAATTGATTAATGCCGTTTCGGCAATCTCAAACGGCGGAAATTTAATGGTGCCGAGAATTGTAAAGCAGCTTATTGATGAAGACGGAAATATTATAAAAAATTTCGATACAGAAGTAAGAAGAAAAGTAATATCTGAAGAAACATCAAAGATTATGCTTCAAATTATGAAAGATTCCGCAGAAGCAGGAACGAAGCAAGCTTACAGACCGGGATACAGAATAGGCGGAAAATCGGGAACAGCTCAAAAAGTTATAGACGGTAAATACATTGAAGGTAAGTTTATATCTTCGTTTATAGGTGTGGCACCCGTAGATAATCCCAGAGCCGTG
>DMWH01000205.1 GCA_003483345.1 Clostridiales bacterium
TCAGTGCAGTGGGATGTAAAGTTAAGATAATTGAAATGCTGCCTTATATTATAGCGAATATGGATAGGGATATTGTTGACACCCTAGTAGAAAAGTTTAAAAAGAAAGGTATAGAAATATATACAAATACCAAGGTGGTTTCAATTTCAAAAGTAACTGAAGGACTAAGCGTAAATACACTATCGAAGGGTAATGAGATATCATTCGATGCTGAGAAGGTGTTGCTTTCAATAGGCAGAAAACCGGTTATCGATAATCTTGCATTGGAAAATGTAGGTGTTGAAACAAACAGAGGGGCAATTGTTGTTAATAAAAATATGCAGACAAATGTACCAAACATTTACGCCATCGGAGATGCTACAGCAGGGGTTATGCTTGCTCATGTAGCTTCTGCAGAAGGAATAGTTGCGGTTGAATCTATTATGAACAAAAAATCTAATATAGATTTTAAAACAATTCCTTACTGCGTTTATACGAAACCTGAACTTGCAGGAGTAGGACTAACTGAAGAGCAGGCAAGAGAAAAAGGATATGATGTAAAAATCGGTATATTTCCAATGTACATAAACGGAAANNAGCAACGGGAGAAGTTTTGGGACTTCACATGTCAGGACCGAATGCAACCGAGCTTATAGTTGAAGGAGCTCTTGCAGTTAGGCTTGAAGCAACGGTGGATGAAATTATATCAACCATCCATGCTCACCCTACTGTAGCAGAATCTCTCCAAGAAGCAGCTCATGCAGTACATAACAATGCAATACACATACCAAAATAAATTTTGGAATATAATATGTTTAGCCTCATAAATTGTGGATATAAAATTAATATAACGTATAAGGAGTGATATTTATGAAACTGCTTGTTCCGGTAGATGGTTCAAACGCTTCAATAAGTGCAGTAAAAAAAGCTTTGGAGTTGGCAAAAAAATATAACTTTTCAATAAAACTAATTTCTGTTGTTTCTGCAAAGAGTTCTGAATACAGAAGGCATGAAAATGCATGGAAAGGAATTGACAGCTCCGTAATTTCGGAAAGTGAAGAGCTGGAAAGACAATTGGAAATGAAAATCAAAGAAAATGCACAAAGATTGTTAAATGCAATAATATCCAAGTTGGATTTCAGTGGTATAAGAGTAGAATTAGAAGTTCTTTTGGGAGAACCCTATGTAAAAATATTAGAAACAGCAAGAAATGATAATATCGATATGATAGTAATGAGTAACAGAGGTTTCTCGAAAATAAAAAGATTTTTTGTCGGCTCTGTTACTCAAAAGGTTATTTCAGAAGCACCGTGCCCTGTTTTAGTTGTGAACACCGGTTTTGAGCCTTAATGGGAAATTATAAAATTAGCGGAGGGAATATGCGTGTTGTTATAATTGGAGCCGTTGCGGCAGGAACTTCGGCAGCAACCGAAATCAGAAGAAATGATAAGGAAGCAGAAATAATCATTTATGAAAAGGACAAATATATTTCATATGCAGGTTGCGGTATGCCTTATTATATAAGCAATGAAGCTGAAGGTTTTTCTAGCGTTGTTCCAAGAGACAAGGATTTTTTTAAAGAAAAACATAATATCGATATTTATACTGAGCATGAAGTAGTGTCTGTAAATCCGAATAACAAAACATTAAGAGTAAAGAATAAATCAGGCGAGATTATGGACAGATATGACAAGCTGATAATTGCCACCGGAGCAATGTCTGTTAAGCCTGATTTAAAAGGCTCTGATAGAGACAATGTATTTCTTTTAAGAAATATAAATGACATGATTGATATTAAGAATTTCATAGATGAAAATAAACCAAAATCAGCTGTTATTATCGGAAGCGGATTCGTAGGTCTCGAAATGTGCGAAAGCTTCAAACTATTGGGGTTGGACGTTACGATTATTGCCAGGTCTAAAATTTCAAAGGGAATCGACAATGACTTATCTTTATATATTGAAGAACATTTAAAAGAAAAGGGAGTTAATGTTTATACAAATACAAAGACAGTTGAAATTAATGACAGCGGGGTTGTATTAGGTGACGGAAGCATTGTGAAAGCGGACATGGTACTTCTTGCTACAGGTGCTAAACCAAATGTAACCCTTGCAAAAGAAATGGGAATTAAACTTGGAGCAACCGGTGCCATCAAGGTCGATAAATATATGAAAACAAATATTGAGGATGTTTACAGCTGCGGCGATTGTATAGAAATGTATTATTCTTTTAACGGCAATCCTGTTTACAGACCCTTAGGCTCTACTGCAAACAAGACCGGTACGATTGCCGGAAGCAATATTACGGGAATAGAACAAGAATTTAAAGGAATACTTGGTACTGCCATATACAGAGTTTTCGACCTTACCGTGGGGATGACGGGTTTATCTGAAGAGGAGGCTGTAAAATCCGGATATAATGTTGTTACAACAATGGACAAAAGACCTAATAAACCTGAGTATATGGGAGGCAGACCAATCATTATCAAGGCTGTTGCCGAAAAGGAAACAGGCAAATTATTAGGTGCCCAATTAATCGGCTACAAAGGAGTTGACAGAAGGCTTGATGTCTTGGTAACTGCTATTACTTTTAATGCAAAGGCAGAGGACTTAATGCATCTTGATTTAGCATATGCTCCTCCTTATTCAACACCTAGGGATAATCTATATTACACGGGAGCAAAACTAAAAGCTAAATTATCAGCCCTTTAAAAGGGGGCTGATTTTTTGGGCAAAGAATACTATGATTACAGCTTTCAGCATATCTCCCGGTATAAATGCAAACATACCTAATTGAAGAATTTTAACTATACTTAAATTGCTGTTAAGCATTATATTTAAAATATAATACATATAGGGAAGTCCAAAAGTATATATAATTAAGGTTCCCGCAAAAACTGCCGCCCATAAATATTGAGAGGCGGTTTTTTCTTCCGTTAATTTACCTACAACATAGGCTGCAGCAACATATCCTATTATAAAACCAAAGCTTGGTTTAAATATATGCTGCAATCCTCCTGAAAATCCGGAGAAAATCGGGAAGCCTATAAGTCCTAATAATAAATATGTTATTTGAGAAAACATGGCCTTTTTTGAGCCTAATATAATTCCCGACAAAAGTACAAAAAATGATTGCAGGGTTATAGGCACGGGACCTATGGGAATGCTTATAAATGCACCTACTGCCGTTAATGCGGTAAAAATTCCTATTTGTGTTATGTCTCTTACGCTGAATGTTTGTTCCTTATACATGTTTTTCCTCTCATTCTTTCTTTATTAAGTCTTTATCATGAG
>DMWH01000137.1:0-1515 GCA_003483345.1 Clostridiales bacterium
TGTTCAGGAGAAAAGTAATGCACTGAGCCGATAACATTTGAAGTGTTGTTTATGGTAGAACTTGTTGATGCTCTTGCAATTCCGAAATCAGTAACCTTTGCTGTTCCGTCCTCAGTAAGAAGTATGTTGTGAGGCTTAATGTCCCTGTGTACTATATTGTGTGAGTGAGCATGCTTTAAAGCTTCTGCCACCTGTCTTGAAATTTTCACGGCTTCCTTTTCACTCAGACTGCCTTTTCTTTTTATATAGTTTTTTAAAGTTTCCCCTTTTACATATTCCATAACTATATAATAGATATCGTCTTCAAATCCTGTATCGTAAATATTTACAATATTAGGATGAGCGAGACTTGCCGCCGATAAAGATTCTTGTTTGAAGTTATTAACAAAATCAGAATCCTGAGTTAATTCATCCCTTAAAATTTTTATAGCTACAAAGCGGTTCAAAACGTTGCACTTAGCCTTATATACATTTGACATTCCTCCGCCGCCGATTTTTTCTATTATTTCATATCTGTTTCCTAGTGTTCTACCTATCATAAGTTTCACCTCTAATTATATTATCAACAATAATTATGGTAATATTATCAGTTCCGCCATTATCGTTTGCTTGTTTAATCAATTTTTGCACACTTTCTGANNGTAAGACCGTCGGTGCAAAGAAGCAGTATGTCATTTTTTAATAATTCCAATTCAAAAATATCAGCATGTACATATTCTTCACTGCCTAAAGCCCGAGTTATTACATTCCTTTTAGGATGTGTTTTGGCTTCTTCTTCCGTAATTCTGCCATCCTTTATCAACTCATTCACATAAGTATGGTCAGTTGTAATTTGTTTAATTTCATTGTTCCTTAACAAATAAGCTCTGCTGTCGCCAATGTTTCCAATGTAAATTATATTATTAAGCTTATCTATTACAGCCATGGTTACGGTTGTTCCCATACCGCAACAATCTTCATTATTTAATGACACTTCTCTTATTTTTTCATTGCTCAGCTTCACGCTTTCCATAATGAATGATGGGGGCTGAAAATTTTCATCCTTCATACATTCAACGAAAAAGTTTCTTATCTCTTCAATAGCAATGGAGCTTGCCACTTCACCGGCTTTGTGCCCTCCCATTCCGTCAGCCACAGCATACAGACAATAATTATCAAATTGCTCGACTATTAAACTATCTTCATTATTTTCTCGCATTAAACCCTTATTTGTATCAAAGAACACATCCATACAGTACCTCACATTTTTAACAAATCATTTCTGAGCTGACCACAGGCAGCGTTAATGTCACTGCCCAATTCTCTTCTTACCGTTGCATTAATTCCGTTATCCGTCAATATTTTTTTAAATTTTATTATATCCAAATCTTCGCTTGGTGCAATGTTTGCTTCTTTTACATAATTGCATGGAATTAAATTAACATTTGCTAATTTATTTTTCAATAATCTGCTTAAGTTTTCCGCATCTTCACGGCTGTCATTAAAACCCTTTATCATTATATATTCAAAGGTAAG
>DMWH01000137.1:1574-3066 GCA_003483345.1 Clostridiales bacterium
AATGTTATCGGAATATTTTCATCAGCCAACTTATAAATATTTGGTACTATACCGCTTGTGGAAAGAGTAATTTTCCGCATGGAAATATTTTGGCCTCTTTCATCATTTATAATATTTAGAAATCTCACTATATTATCGAAGTTTTCGAGAGGCTCTCCCGAGCCCATAATAACAACATTTGATATTTTTTCATTTATATCATTTTGAATCAGGTATATTTGCTTAAGCATTTCTGCAGCAGTCAGATTTCTGATAAAACCCTTTTTAGTGGAAGCACAAAAATGACAACCCATCTTGCATCCCACTTGTGATGAAATGCAAGCGGTATTGCCGAATTTATATTTTAAATAAACACTTTCTACTATGTTGTTATCTTCCAACTTTATTACATATTTTTTTGTTTCATCCAATTTTGATTCAAGCTTTAATTCAATTATTGCTTTTGTAAATTCATATTCTTTTTTAAGCGCTGCCTTGGTTTTTTGAGATAAATTGGTCATGTCATCGAAGCTTTCGACAGTCTTATTATGTATCCAGTCGAATATTTGATTTGCTTTAAATTTAGGCTCGCCTATTTTAAGCACTGCATCTTTTAATTCCTCAAAGCTTAAATCATCAATTTTTTTCATATTACCCTTCTTTAACAGACATTATGAATTGAATTTTGTTGTCAATTATATCATAACCTTTTCAATTTCGCAATAAAAAACCCATCCATACCGTGCAGATGCGGATAAATTTCAATATAGCCGTCTTTGGCTGTTTTAAAATCTTCATTTATAATATCAGAAAAATCAGCTAAAATAAAGTTCTTGTTTTTTAAAAATCTATTAATTATTTCAATATTTTCCTCTTTGTTTGTGGTACAGGTAGAATAAACCAATTCCCCTGATTGTTTTAAATACTTTGATGCATTCTCAAGTATTTTATATTGAATTTCTGTTATATTATTTAAGTCTGTTTCATTATATTTTATTTCCGGTTTTCGTCTTATTATACCGAGTCCCGAACACGGAACATCAGCTATAACATAATCTGCTTTTCCGACTAAGGATTCATCTAGTTTTCTTGCATCATATTTTTCAACTTTAACATTTTTTATACCCAATCTTTTTATTTCATTTTCTATTAGTCTTAGCTTTGCCGGGTATATATCCCTTGATAATATTTTACCCGTATTATTCATCATTTCTGCAGCATTTAATGTCTTGCCGCCGGGAGCAGCGCAAACATCTATTATAAAGCTGTTTTCTTTAGGGTTTAAAATTTGTCCGGCCAGCATTGAACTTTCGCTTTGAACAGAAAAAAGTCCATTTTTATATTCATCTGTCTTATCTATTTCAAAAGGGTTTTCAATAATCAATCCCTTATCGGCATATTTGCATTTGTAAGACTTTATACCCTTTTCTTCAAAAAGCTTTATCAACTCATCTCTTTGAATCTTCAAGGTATTAACTCTTATTTCCAAAGGTGCTTCGGTATTGTTGGCTAT
>DMWH01000244.1:0-1459 GCA_003483345.1 Clostridiales bacterium
GGACAAGAGAATTGAAATATACAAAGATGGAGACCTTATTGACATCGCCCTTATAGATGCCGTGATATCAAAGGATGTTTTCATAGGCTCAAAGGCAATATGGAATATAGATACAATCGAAAAAATCATTGCAACCAGATCTCACCCGGCTTCCATCGGTTTTTCCTCCCTGGTGGGGTGCAAAAAAATTATTTATCCGGAAGATGATTTCGGAGCCTATGTGGATATCAACTCAGGAAGCGTAAGGATTAAGGCCCCCGTTGCAGCAGGAGTGGTGGAATCCGTATCTGTAAGCGAGCCGGTAATTTTGAGATTAGATGATGAGTATGAATTCACGGCCAAGGACAGGGGCACCATAGCTTTAGACGGAGAAAGGGAAATTGAATTCAAAAAGGATCAGAAGTTGATTTTTAAAATTACAAGAGAGGGTCCTTATCACGTTGATGTTATAAAGGCTTTAGAAACTGCACAAGAGAATAACTTTTTCATTATATAAAACTGATTAAGGAGGTAATATGGCTGAATTCATTGTAATGCCAAAAATGGGGCTTACCATGACAAAGGGCATGCTGACAAATTGGAAAAAGAAAGAAGGGGACTTAGTAAATAAAGGCGATATCCTGTTTGAAGTGGAAACGGATAAAATAACAAACAAGGTTGAAGCCAAGACATCCGGAGTTTTAAGAAAAATCTTGGTTGACAAGGAAACCGTAGATGTCTTTGTGCCTGTTGGAATTATTGGTAGGGCGGATGAAGATATTTCTGAATTGTTGGAGCAGGCATCAAGAGAGCTTAAAACGGATAAGCCGCAAAAGGAAGAAGGTCCCAAAGAAACAAGGGAACTATCGCCGGCTTTACAAGCCGGAGATAGAGTAAAGATTTCTCCGAGAGCAAAGAAGATAGCAAAGGATTTAAAGGTGGATTATAATTTGGTGCAGGGAACGGGACCGGGCGGCGCCATTACGGAAGAAGACATACGAAGATTTTTCGAAGGTACAAAAGCAAAGGTATCACCGACAGCGGCTGTAGTTGCCGAACAATTGGGAGTAGACATCCTCAATATTGAAAAAGACACCAGGATAATGAAGGCAGATGTAATTAAATATAAATTGGATGAAAGCTTGGCAAAATATGCAGATCCCCAAGAATACCGCCAGCCCATGACCAATATGCGAAAGATTATTGCAAAGAGAATGCTTCACAGCGTTCAAACATCTCCATCCGTATCATTTAACATAAAAGTTGACACAACCGGGATGAAAGAGCTGAGAGATGAATTAAAGGATACATTCAAGGTATCTTACACGGATATTCTTGTAAAAATAGTATCCGAAGTATTGCTTGAGTTTCCTCTTTTAAACAGCACCCTTGACGGAGATGAAATAATAACCCGGAATTATGTAAACATGGGTGTTGCCGTTGCCCTTCCGGCAGGACTCCTGGTTCCTGTGGTAAAATT
>DMWH01000244.1:1469-3199 GCA_003483345.1 Clostridiales bacterium
AAAACCAATGATTTATTGCCGGATGAACTGACCGGCGGAACATTCACCATCAGTAATCTGGGAATGTATGGAATCGAATCCTTCACCCCCATCATAAATCAGCCTGAAGTTGCAATATTGGGAGTAAACGCAATTCATAAGGAGCCGGTCGTAGTAAATGATGAAGTTGTTATTAAGCCAATGATGAATTTAAGCCTTACGGCAGACCACAGGGTGGTTGACGGGGCGGTTGCAGCCGAATTCTTAGCAAAATTAAAAAAATACATTGAAAAGCCATGCTTGCTTTTATTATAGATACTGCCTTGAGATGTCTCAAATCCCGGTTGAAGTATTTGCAAATGATGATATAATTAATAACAAAAAGTGTTTTTGTACATAAGCGGACAAACAACAATAGGAGGAAACAATGGAATTAAAAAATTACCAGGATTTGATTGACAGAATTCGCAAAACTGATTCGAAAAAACGTGTAGCCGTTGCTGCAGCCCATGATGAGCATACATTGGAAGCTGTTTTCCGAGCAGCTGATGACAAATTGGTTGAACCTGTATTAATAGGAAATAAAGCAAAAATCATAGAAATATTAAAAGAGCTTAATGTCGAATACGATTTAAACAGCATTATTGGTACAGATAGCGACAAGGAATCTGCAGAAAAAACCGTTGAATTAATAAATTCAAACATGGCAGACTTCATTATGAAAGGAAAGCTTCAGACTGCAGATTTATTGAGGGCGGTAGTTGACAAAGAAAAAGGCTTGAGAACAGGCAGGGTAATGTCCCATGTTGCATTTTTGGAAATTCCGGCATACCATAAGCTGATTGCCGTTACAGACGGCGGGATGATGATGTATCCAAATGCAGAGGAAAAGAAGCAGATACTCGAAAATGCTGTCGATGTTTTCCGTGCCATGGGATACGAGTGTCCCAAGGTTGCAGTCCTTGCAGCGGTTGAAACCTTGAATCCAAAAATGCCTGAAACAGTTGATGCGGATATTCTTAAAAAAATGAATCAATCGGGAGAAATAAAAGATTGTTTAGTTGAAGGACCCATTTCCGTGGATTTGACTTTCAACAGGGAATCAGCAGAAATCAAAGGTTTTAAAAGTCCTGTTACCGGAGAAGCGGATATATTATTGGTTCCCAGCATAACGACAGGAAATATAATGTGTAAAGCATTGATAGAAATGGCAGGCGCAACTATGGCAGGAATGATAGTGGGAGCAAAAGTCCCGGTAGTATTGGCATCAAGAGGCGCATCATCACAGGAAAAATATTTATCGATAGTTTTGTCTGCTTCATCAGTAAAATAAATATTTTGGAATAAAATACGGGGACATTCCTTTAACGCACTCTCAAAGATTTTCCTGCGTTAAAGGTGTGTCCCCATACTTCTAATGAATGGGTCTTGGGCATCTCGCATTGAAATTTGTTTAGTCCATCTTAACTGAATCTGTTTGTAGCAGATTTTGATATATTTTTAAGTGCTATTTCAGCCTCATCCTGCAGTCTTGGTTCAACAGAAATATCACCTAATGATACGATTCCTACTAATCTGTTATTTTCAACGACAGGAAGTCTTCTAATCTGGTTCTCGCTCATTATTCTCACAGCATCCTCAACGTCCATATCGGGAGTTCCTACCACAGGATTTGCAGTCATTACTTTTTTTACCTGCAAATAACCATCATCGCCCACAGCTACTGCTCTTAAAGCAATGTCCCTATCGGT
>DMWH01000244.1:3208-4252 GCA_003483345.1 Clostridiales bacterium
ACAGTATCTTCTGCACTTAAACATGCAACTTCTCTTGACATAATGTCTCTTAATTTCAAAATATCACCTCCAAATATATATTTACCTTTATTCTTTGTTGTATTCAGATTTATGAATAAAAAATGAATTTTCGGTATTTATTGTTTAAAGCAGTCCCTGATGGGTAAAAGTATTTATATATTAAAAGGAGGGTATTTTATATGAGTATTGTAAAATGGAACGGAAGAAATTTACTTAAATCAATAGCTGAAAATGAAAAAGAAGCAACCAAGTTATACAGAATGTTTGCAAGTGAAGCAAGAATAGGAGAGAAGTTTTTTGAACTGTTGGCAAAGGATGAAGAAAGACACGAAAAAATCTACAATGCACTGCTTGAAAAATATTCAGATAAACTGGAACTGGAAATGGAAGAATCCGATGCGGAATACATGGATTTATTAGTTGAAAGCAATATCGGTTTCGATGATGAACTAGTTGAAAAGGCAAAAAAAATATTTACTAAATCACAAATATTTGATTTGGCAGAGAGAGCTGAGAGAGATGCAGTATTATTCGTTACCGAATTGCAAAGATTGTATCCCGATTTGGCAAAGGATGAAATGGCAATTATCTTAAAGGAAGAAAAATCTCACTTGAAGAAAGTTCTGGAAAGAAAAAAAGAAAGCCAGCCAATGTTTGGAAGAGGCATGTAAAATATTATCTTCTTTAAAAAAATAATGCATTATTATTCCATTTGTATTATAATAGTGTCACAAAATCAATTTGACACAAATGAAAAATGCAAATAAAGGAGTTAATAAAATGGCAGATAAAAACATTAAGAAAGAAAACAAGAAAAAAAAGAAAAAAGAAACAAAACAAGCAAATGTATCATCAGTATCTTATGAACAACCTGTTATGAGTCAGCCTGAATTAGTTCCTAAAAAGAAGAAAAAAGATGAATAGTATCTAAAAATGTGTCTCGGATATACCGGACACATTTTCTTTATTGCAGTAATTGATTGTTTTTTTTATATGTTGTATAATTAAATAAGTTTTTTGTCA
>DMWH01000004.1:0-6870 GCA_003483345.1 Clostridiales bacterium
AAGCCTATATCCTCCACATCCTTTAAAATATTAATTACGGATTTAAGCCCTGATTTTTTGCCTTCAGGAAGGTCTATTTGAGTTATATCCCCCGTTATTACGGCTTTGGAGCCATACCCCAAACGTGTTAAAAACATCTTCATTTGCTCATTTGTAGTGTTTTGTGCTTCATCCAGTATAATGAATGATGAATCTAAGGTACGGCCTCTCATATAGGCCAATGGAGCTACCTCAATCAATTGCTTCTCAACATTTTTCATAAAGTTGTCAATTCCCATTATATCAAAAAGCGCATCATAAAGAGGTCTTAAATATGGGTCTACTTTATCCTGCAGATCCCCGGGTAAAAAACCAAGCTTTTCCCCTGCTTCCACTGCAGGACGCGTAAGTATTATACGTTCAACTTCTTTTTTTCTGAATGCATTAACTGCACATGCAACAGCCAAGTATGTCTTGCCTGTTCCCGCCGGACCGATTCCAAATGTAACATCTTTGGAATTTATCATATCTACATATCTTTTCTGCCCGACTGTCTTTGGTTTAATAATTCTTCCCGATGCAGATGTCACGATTACTTCTTTTAAAATTTGGTTGTAATCAATTTGCGAGTTTGATTTATTGGCTTCAATTAAATAGATAACCTTCTGGTCGCTTATATCTCCTTCAGTTCGTATCGTATTTAAAATGTCCTTTATTATTTTTGAGACTGCTTCTGAATTTTCCTTTTCTCCGGTTATCTTTAAAGCTCCGTTTCTGACTAAAATATTAACGTCGTAATAACTTTTTATAATTTTGATATTTTTATCATGAATACCTAATAATTTAATCAATTCATCTTCATTTGCTATTAAGACATTTTGCTCAAATAATTCCATTAATCCTCCTTGGTTTCATCTGTCTTTTCTTCCTCCGTAGAAAAAATTCTTACTCTTTCCCCTATATCTTCAATTACCTCTATTTGTGCTATTAAATAATAAAATTTTTCATCCTCGGAAAAGTTTATGTTTGATTTTATAATCCTGCTGTCATCGTCGCACCTTTTTAAAAGTTCATCATACATAGCAATTTTCATTTTATTTTGTGCTGTATTTTTATCTATTTCAATTTCTTTTATCTCTTCTTCATAGTATACACCTTTTATAAAACCAATATCAGCTATATTTGATAAAATCGGTACTTTTATTTCATTCTCTCTATACTCATAGTATTGATAGGGGTCTTTATTACCTAATATTTTAATACTATTTTCATTTATTTTCAAGTAATAAACAATCTTACTTTTATTTGTAGGCACATTCATGCTTTTTATTTTTTCTTCCTTCATTTCAAAATTATAATATGTCTTGCCGTAAATAATGCCATCGGAAGGTACCATCATAAACTCATCGGAATTTTTATTTTTGACTATTCCCATAATTAATGTCTGGCCTTCATAAACAACGTCTCCCTCCTTAACCACAGGTTGACCGCTTTTAGCAATTACTTTGTTTATAATGGCATTTTTTTTGGATATGATACTGCTTGGCTCATTGCTTTTAATTTCAGCCGGGTCAGGCTCCCTTTCTCTTACAAAAATGATTAATTTTGAGCCTTCCACAAAGACGTCAACAAATTTATATTTAAAATTTTTGTGTATCAGTGTTTCTAATTGTTTTGCTTCTATGCGTGAAATGGAAACCGGAATTTTTATTTGATTTTTTTCTAATAAGGCGAGTATTTCATTTGTATTTGACTGATTGGTTCCTATAACTTCAACATCCCATACCATGGAAGTCAGTAAATAAAGAGTTATTATCAATATTAACAGACCTATTGAAAAGCCTTTTCTTAATTTGACTTTGTTAAGCTTTAGCAAAAATCCTCTTTTGCTTTCGGGCTTTACTATATCATTAATTAGAGTTGAATTTTTTAAATAGTCTTCATATGATATTTTAAACTTTATCCCTTTACCTTTCTTTTCAACATCCCATACTTTAATATTTCTTCTTTGGAGTATATTCAAAAGCTTTTCTGAGTTTTTGGCATCCAAACGGATAATCACATAACCTCTTATTAAATACATCAGCTTGAATATTAACATGACTACTCCTTCATACTAAATATAATTTCTTTTATATTCCCCTTTACTATTACTTTGTAATTATTGATTTCTTCTATTTTAAATTTTGAGCCCTTTATTGTTATGTCTTGGTCGTTGGTTTTTATGCATACCATATTTTCATCATAAACCTTTATTCCTAAATGGTTTTCTATTATAACTTTTTTGTTGCCATGCATTCTCAGTTCAAAATTATCTGATAATGCATTGTTCGGTATTTCCAGCTCATCGGCTAATTTACTCCTGAAATTGTTAAACTTGCTCATAACTCCCTCCCCGTCATCTTTTAAGTAATCATTTTTCTTGTTACTATAAATTATGCAGGTATGTACATTACTATGAAAAATTAAAAAAAGAACCCTTTCAGGGTCTGTATGACAAGGGGACGGGGGTATTGTCATATTCTTTATGAAAAGTAGACTGTGTGATAAGGGGTCGACCCCTCTTTTATTCCATGATTTCTTCTATATTATCCAAAATATATTTTTTGCCTTCATCATTAATTAAAACCATATCATACTCTCTGCCATCGTAGCTTCTTTTTTCTAAAAAGAAGCCATAATCTTTTGACCTTTCATTAGTAGTAGTTCTTTTCTTGCCATCCTCCTCTAATTCTGATAGAATACCTAATTTTTTTAATCCTTTATTCAATTGTGCTCCTGTTACTTTTTTACTGATTAAAGGATTTATTTGTTCATTTATACATTTAGCAACTTCATTAACGCCTATATTCCCTTCAGTAAAGATGACTTTACTTTTTTGCTCATTTGTGATAATAAATTCAGTAATCTTTTTATTGCTGTAAGAGCCATTTATAACAGCCTCCAATACTTCTGCAATATAATAGAAACATCTGATAATTCTTGGATCATGTAAAAAACTGTCAGTCTCAATCGGTAGGCCGTTAGTTGGATTTGTCCCGTCTGCAATTTTTTGAATAATTATTTTTGCATTTTTTATTCTTTCAATATCATTTATCATAGTTACCTCCTTAAATGACAAGGGGACGAATGACAAGGGGACGGTGGTACTGTCATCTACAGATTTTGAATTATTCCTCTTCCGATACCTGTCAATCTTTCAATCTGTCTAATTGACAGATTGTGTTTTTTCATTAAAACTCTTAAATATGAGTTCCTTTCATCTTTGCTAAGTTTAAGTAAGTCCTTTTCATTTTCAATTTTACAGCAAGTTTTAATTATTTTTATAGCTTCATAGTCCGTAAGCTGTCTTTTTTCTGATACATCCATACATTCATCAACATTTTCTTTGTTCACATATTCAATAAATAACCTTAATGAATTTACTTTGTCATTTTCATCAAAAAAATTTAAAACAAATTCTTTATCTGTCATTCTATTTATTCCAATATAATCATTGTAGTTTGTCCACTTATGATTCTCAATTTTATCAACAATACCTGCTTTTACCGGATTTTGGAGTATATATCGCAATACTGTTAAAAAATATGTATCATCTTCCACAGGTTCACTTATGAAACGGTCTTGAAACAAATATCCAATTCTGTCATATTTTTTGTTGTACCAAAAAACATAACTTCCACATATCCTCCTCATAATAGTTCCCAACGATTCATCGCATTCATGCAACAACAAATGTAAATGATTTCCCATCAAGCAATAGGTATACATTTTAAAACCACACACTTCTTTATATTCCTGTAAAGTATGAATAAACTTAATGCAATCTTCATCATCTAAAAAAATACTTTGTCTGTTTATCCCTCTCATTATAATATGGTATATCCCGCTTTCACTTTTAAGCCTCGCAGTTCTTGGCATAAATAACAACCCCTTTGGTAATTTATACCATGTAATACAGAGCTTGTCAATCAAGCATTTTGTCGATTAATCTTTAGTTATGACAGTCTCTCCGTCCTACTGCCAAGAATGCATACCTTTTTTTTATGACAGTACCCCCGTCCCCTTGTCATTACGTCCCCTTGTCATTAAAAAAGAACCCGAATGGGTTCTTACTACTTTATATATTTAGCCACGATTTCATTAACATGCTTTCCGTCAGCTTTGCCTTTTACTTGAGGCATTATGAAGGCCATGAGCTTGCCCATATCTTTTTTGGACTGAGCGCCTGTTTTTTCAATTGCTTCTTTCACAATTGATTCAAGGTCTTCATCTGACAGCTGAGGTGGTAAATATTCTAAGAGTATTTTGATTTCTTCATTGGTTAAATCTACTAGATCTTGTCGATTGCCTTTTTCAAAGTCAGGTATTGAGTCTTTTTTTTGTTTAACTTGTTTAGCTATTATATCTATAATTTCAGCATCGGATAATTCTATTCTTTCGTCAACCTCTTTTTGTTTAATAGCTGCTCTAACCATTGTAACAGTATCTTTTTTGACTTTGTTTTTAGACTTCATGGATTCCTTTAAATCTTCCATGAGTTTTTCTTTTAAAGGCATACATTCACCTCTTATCTTGCTTTTTTATTTTTCTTTCTGCGAGCCGCTTCAGCCTTCTTTTTACGCTTTACGCTTGGCTTTTCATAATGCTCTCTCTTTCTTACTTCTGACATAACACCTGTAAGTGCGCATTGTCTCTTAAATCTTCTGAGAGCATTATCGATTGACTCGTTTTCTCTTACTTTTACCTCTGTCATTACTTGCTACCCTCCCCTCGTCTTCTACTACTAGTTGTCCTAGGACACCAGCGAGTTTGAAATAGCATTTATTATTATATAACATAGAATAAGTAAATGCAAGTAATTTATGCTAAGGATTCTGATAATTTCTTTCCGCCTAAAATATGAAAATGCAAATGTTGTACCGATTGACATCCATCCCTGCCGCAGTTGCTGATAACTCGATAGCCTGAATCTCTAATGCCCTCTGACTCTGTAATTTTATTTATTGCTTCAAAAATTTCTGCAACTATATGGCTGTTTTCCTTTGTAATTTCATTCATTGAAGTAATGTGTATCTTGGGTACAGCTAATATATGTACAGGTGCCTGAGGAGCTAAGTCTCTGAAAGCTACCACGTATTCATTTTCAAATACAAACTGAGACGGAATTTCTTTGTTTGCAATTTTGCAGAATATACAATCCATTTTTTCACCTCACCCTACTAATTTATTCACCCAATAAATAATCGTTCCTTATTCCGGTAACATGAATGTTAATTATTTCATTCTTAACATTTATATCACTTTTTAACATAACTTTCAAGTAATTTGTTGTATAACCTTCATAAATATTTTCATTTTTTTTGGTTTCTATCAATACCGACAGCTTCCTGCCGATAAATTTCTTCATGAATTCTTTTGAAATATTTTTGCCCAATTCAATAAGCATCTTGCTTCTGTCAGTTTTTACCTGTTCGTTTACCTGAGGTTTTATTTCTGCAGCCTTAGTGCCTTCCCTTACGGAATACTTGAAAACATGAATTCGAGAAAATTTAATTTTTTTTACAAACTCCAGGGTTTCATTGAATTCTTCATCTGTTTCTCCCGGGAATCCGACTATTATATCAGTTGTAATTCCGGCATCAGGCATATAATTTCTTATTAATTCCACATTGTTTTTATATTCATTGGTTGAATATTTTCTGTTCATTCTCTTTAATACACTGTCGCTTCCGCTCTGCAGAGACAAATGAAAATGGTCGCATGCTTTATCTAATGCTGCATATCTTTTCATAAAATCTTCATTTATCAAATTAGGCTCAATTGAGCCAAGCCTTATTCTTTCAATTCCTCCGATTTTATTTATATCTTCAATCAAATCAATAAGATAATAATTCTCTTTAAGCTCTTTGCCGTAGGATGATATATGAATGCCGTTCAGCACAATTTCTTTATAACCGTTTTTTGCAATTCTTTTAACTTCCCCTATTATATCCTCATGATTTCTGCTTCTTATAGGACCTCTTAGGTAAGGAATGATGCAGTATGAGCAAAATTGACTGCACCCGTCCTGTATTTTAATATTGGCACGAGTTTTGTCGTGTACATTGCTTATTTTTAATTCTTCGAAGCTTTCTCTTCCTCGAAAATCGTCAATTTTACATTCTTGATTTATATCATTTAACTTATTCTTAATAAGATTCCCTATATTACCTTTATGTTTTGTCCCAATAATTATGTCCGCTTGGGTTTCTTTTTTTATTTTTTCGGAATTTAATTGTACGCTGCACCCTACTGCCACAACCAATGCCTCAGGGTTTATTCTTTTTGCTTTATTTATGAATTGCCTGGATTTCCTTTCGCTTTCCTTAGTAACCGCACATGTATTTATTATATATATATCGCTTGCTTCATTGGGAGGCAATACTTTAAATCCGTCTCTTTCTAAGATTTCGGTCATAGCTTCCGTTTCAAACTGATTTACTTTACAACCCAAGGTTATAAAAGAAACGGTGTATACTTTACTTGTATCCTTATTCATTCTTGCTCCTTGCAATAAATTTCTTGCATGATAATAACATAGATAATTAATTAAATCAACCTGTAAAATTATTTAATGGTGCCAGGTACCAGTATTTGAAGACAAAAAAAGATGACAGCACCCCCGTCCCCTTGTCATAAAAACAAGTTCAGAGTAATCTGAACTTGGTGTTAAAAAGCATTTTTTATATGATTTATATCTCTGCTTTCCAATATTATTTCTATAACGTCAAATTGACATAGATAGTCGTCTTTTCCTTTCAGCATAAAATAATATTTAGCAGCACTTCTTAATCTTTTTTGTTTGGAAAATGTTACTGCCTCTTTAGGATAGCCGTGATTAATATTTTT
>DMWH01000004.1:6908-8791 GCA_003483345.1 Clostridiales bacterium
AAGTTAACTTCTAATATTTTATAATCATTATCTTGTAAATATTTTTCGGCAATTTTCTCGTATTCAAAGCCTTTATTTTTATTATACATTATCTTTTAAAGGTGCCCAAAACTCCTCTTATAAGTGAACGTCCCACTTCTCTGCCTATTGCACTCATGGCTGAATTAGCTACCCTGTCAATGGCGGTTGTTTTGTTGCTTGCTTTTTTCCTTGCTCTTTCATATTCTTTTTGTTGTCTTTCTCTTTCCTTAGCTTCTAATTTGAGCCTTTTTTCTTCTTCCTTTGCTTGCAGCTTATATCTTTTTTCTTCTTCAAGTCTTTCTATTTCAAGTAGTTCATCCTGATATTTTCTTTCCGTTTTAGCTAATAAAATTTCATAGGCGGACTCTCTGTCAACTGCCTTATAATACTTCTTATAAATCGGAGTGCCGGCAATTATTTGATTTCTAAGCATATCATCTATCGTTCCAAACTTGCTTTGCGGCGGAAGTATAAAAGCACGCTCAACAACAGAAGGTATTCCCTTTTCATCAAGGCAAGAAATTAATGCTTCACCTGTTCCAAGCTCTGTTATTGCTTCCACTGTTTTAAATTCCGGATTTTCCCGGAAGGTTTCAGCAGCTGTAACAACCTTTTTTCTTTCAGCCGGTGTATATGCTCTTAAAGCATGCTGAATTCTGTTTCCTAATTGTCCCAAGATGTCATTAGGCACATCAATTGGATTTTGTGTTACGAAATAAACACCTACACCTTTGGAGCGTATTAACCGAACCACCAATTCAATTTTATCAAGCAGTTGTTTTGGAGCATCTTCAAAAAGAAGATGTGCTTCATCAAAGAAAAATACAATTTTAGGCTTTTCCAAATCCCCTTCTTCTGGAAGATTTTCATACAGTTCCGACAGCATCCACAACAAAAATGTTGAATACAACAAAGGATTTAAAAATAATTTTGCACAGTGCAAAACATTTATATAACCTCTCCCGTCTGTAGATGTTTTTATCCA
Source organism: Clostridiales bacterium (assembly GCA_003483345.1). Taxonomy (GTDB): domain Bacteria; phylum Bacillota; class Clostridia; order Tissierellales; family Sedimentibacteraceae; genus Sedimentibacter. Next base: position 7,915 of record DMWH01000004.1, read on the forward strand.
GTCAAATATATCCAATTCCGGCTCTCCGAAGAAAAATTCACCACCCTGGTCTTCCAAGGTCATTAAGCTTCTTAAAATAGCGCCTATACTTTGAGCCGTTATATTTCCGTATTTCATTCTGAAATCCTTTGAATTGTCCCCCACATATTGTATCATTGCACGCAGATCCTTTAAATCCAACAACAATAGTCCTCTTTCATCTGCTACTCTGAATGCAATATTCAAAACACCTGCCTGTGTATCATTTAAATCTAAAATTCTTGACAACATCAGCGGACCCATTTCTGAAACCGTAGTGCGTACAGGTATTCCCCCTTCACCGTATACATCCCAAAATTGAACAGGGAATCCTTTGTATATAAAATTATTTATTCCTAAATGATTGAGCCTCTCCCGCATATTTTCATTGTCTGTTCCCGGAATTGCAATGCTTGCCAGGTCCCCTTTAATATCGGCAATAAAAACAGGAACGCCCAAATCACTAAATGATTCTGCCAATACTTTTAATGTAATAGTTTTACCCGTACCTGTTGCTCCTGACACCAAACCGTGTCTGTTAGCCATTTTAGGCTCTAAGTATACTTTTTTATCACTTTTTCCTATCCAAATTTTATTATCGGCAAACATAGTATCTCCTTTTATATCATCTGCTTCCTTTATCATATGGAATTCCTTCTGCTCTTGGTGCCTGAGATTTCTTGGAGGAGAATGTCAGCACTATTAAGGTAGCTATATAAGGAATCATTTTATAAACTTCATTTGAAATCGGTAAACCCTTAAGAAAGGGTATACCTGAATAAGCAGAAGCAAATGTCTTCATTATTCCAAAGAAAAATGCAGCAACGAATATTTTCTTCGTTCTCCACTGACCGAAAAT